>CAZLZJ010000012.1:0-20761 GCA_964563975.1 uncultured Prolixibacteraceae bacterium | reverse complement strand
TATAATTATGACAAACGTGGCAAAATCGTGACAAAATTACAATATTTCTGCTTATAACAGGATTAATCCTTAATTTGAATGGTCATTACCGGCTATTTTTAACTAAGATGATCTAAAGTGTGGAATTAGATAACTTGTTGATGTTCAATTTTTAAGAAGATTACTACAGTGCAGGTGTTACAATTTTTAAAAATGGTATTATATTTGGTAACTAACATGTAATATTATAAATATGTACATAACTTAAATTAGTTAAAGATGCTTGAATATTTAACAAAAGAGACTTTTAAAGAGAAGGTATTTAACTGGGAAGAAAGTAAGGAGTGGAAGTATGAAGGGACGGTACCCTGTTTGATAGATTTTTATGCTGACTGGTGCGGACCATGTAAAATGATTGCTCCGGTGCTTGAGGAGCTTCAAAAAGAGTATGGCGACAGTTTAAAAATATATAAGGTTGACACAGAGCAGGAGCGTGAGTTAGCCGGTATGTTTGGTATACAAAGTATTCCTTCACTTCTTTTTGTGCCTGTTGAAGGTCAGCCTCAGATGGCTATGGGAGCTTTGCCAAAAGCTACTTTTGAAAAAGCTATCAGTGAAGTGCTTAAGGTAGAAAAGCCATCAGCAGGTTAAAGGTATTCAAGGACCTGTTCCAATTTTATTCCCCTTGAGCCTTTTATTAGTACGGAGCAATTAACAATTTTGTTGTTAAACAGGTAGTGACATAATGATGCTGTATCTGCAAAAGATTTATAAGGATAATTTAATGATGCTTTTTTAAAGGCTTCACCAACAAGAAAAACCTCTTTAAAAGAGTGCTTTTTTATTAGCTCCAATATTTTAATATGTTCCCGGTTTGAATATTCTCCCAATTCGAGCATATCGCCGGCTATAAGACATTTAGGATATTTAAAACCTGAAACAAAGCTTTCAATTGCAGCCTGCATACTTGTGGGATTAGCATTATAGGCATCCATGACAATAGTTAGTTGACCTTTTTTAATTATTTGTGAACGGTTATTTTCGGGCTGATAATTTTGAAGGGCTTTTACAATACCGGCAGTGCTTATTTTGAAAAAGTTACCAATAGAGGCTGCAGCCATCACATTTTCAAAATTATATAGCCCTGTCAGTTTAGTGGCAATATTGACCTCTTTTTCAGGAAGTCTGATATTTACATGCAGGTAGGGAGATTTGAATATGGGATATCCGGTAATGTCACCACCGGTACGGCCGTAGCTGATTACATTTTGCAAATTTGCAGTAAGATCTTTAAGTACAATATCATCATTGTTCAAAAATATTGTACCATTTTTTTCAGAAATATATTTGTAAAGCTCTGCTTTGCTTTTTTTTATCCCTTCAAGTGAACCAAATCCCCGGAGGTGAGCTTTTCCGATATTTGTAATTATTCCGTAATCGGGGTCTGCAATTTTGCAGAGAGAATATATTTCACCGCGATGGTTTGCTCCCATTTCGACGATTCCAATATCAGCTGTTTTTCCTATTTTTAAAAGGGTCAGGGGTAATCCAATATGGTTGTTCAGATTTCCTTGTGTATATGAGACACTGAATTTTTGTGATAATACTGCTGCAATAAGCTCTTTCGTGGTAGTTTTACCATTAGATCCCGTAACTGCAATAATCGGAAGTTTAAGCTTTCTTCTATGATAAGTGCTCATTTCCTGAAGTGTGGTCAGGACATTTTCAACAAGTATGGTTTTCCCCTTTTTATAATACTTCTTATTATCGGTAACTGCTAAAACAGCACCCTTTTCCAAAGCATCGGATATAAAATTATTCCCATCGAAATTATCTCCTTTCAGGGCAAAAAATATGCACTCTTCCCTGATTTGCCTGCTATCTGTGGCGATTACGGGGCATTTCTCAAAAAGCCTGTATATCTTTTTGGTATCTATTTTTTGTGGTGTTAGAATCCTTCAGGACTACCTACCCTGGTCATTGCACAGCGGAATCCCAGGTCATTCTGAGCTTTGGTTTGCTCTAAATATCTCCTGGTGCCGGGAACAAGCCAGTATGCACGGTCTTTCCAGGAACCGCCTTTATAGACTCTTACTTCATCACTTATCAGTGAGGAGAATGAGCCGGGCCGGTCGTCGTCGATATACATATGTGAGGTACCTTTATCCTCTTCTGCATTCCAGTCGTGCGACTCAATTAATTGTGAATTTTTATCACCATCCTTAAAATTGCGGTAGTCTGCAACAGTATCGTAAACTATTTCTCCATATTGATCACGCATTAAGTTACCGCTATTATCCCGCCTGGGCTCAGTGACAACATTTCCCCTGAATGGCTGAAATTCTTCAATGTCTAAAAATGATAAAGGTCTGTAGACATCAGCAACCCATTCATTTACATTTCCTGACATACAATAAAGACCAAAATCATTTGGTTCGTATGAAAATACGGGAGCAGAAATATCTGCATTATCGTTTAAATAGCCTGCCATACCCATAAGGTCACCCCGTCCTCTGACAAAGTTAGCTCTCAGCCGGCCTTTGGCTTTCCCCTTGTCATTCCTGAGATAACTTCCGTTCCAGGGGTAAAGTTTGCGGTCTGTCAGCAGCTCATCATCAACATTACCTATAAGTCCGTAGGCAGCATATTCCCATTCTGCTTCAGTCGGAAGTCTGTATGCCGGGAGCATAACCCCGTCTTCCCATCTTACACGACGTGTTGATCCGTCAGGGTTTTTTTGCGGTTTGTCTCCCTCGGTTCCCTGGTACATGCTGGCAAGATAGGTTTGTGTCGTAAAAACATTTTCGCCTGCCTGTGTATTGTCATGCTTTAAATGTTTTTTATTGACAAGAAGATTTTCGTTTACCCTGTCTGTTCGCCATGAACAGTATTGAACAGCTTGCTCCCATGATACACCAACAACAGGATAATCGCTATAGGCAGGATGTCTGAAATAGTTATTCACATAAGGTTCATTATATGCCAGGGCACTTCTCCAAAGATTTGTGTCAGGAAGTGCGGAGTTGATCTTCTGCCGGTCGCCTGTATAAACCCTATCAAGCCAATGAATATACTCTCTGTAATCCTGATTGGAAACTTCCGTTTCATCCATGTAAAATGATGCAACCGTAACTCTGCGGGGTTGATTGTCCCATTTATACATAACATCCTGTTCTACACGACCCATTGTAAAGGTACCACCCTGAATAAATACTAATCCCGGGCCTGTTTCCTGGTCATAACCGGATAAATAAGGAATATTGCCTGTCTGTTCAGAATTGTACTCCCACCCGGTTGTACGTGAGGATTTACTTTTTTTACCACCGAATAACTTGCATCCTGAAACTGATATAACCAGAAATAGCAATAATAACGTCCTTGGTTTCATCTATTTAACTATTTTCTTTAAATTGCTTTATATTTTTCAAAGCCTGCTCCTTGCAAAATGGCTGCCAACAAATATAACTGATTTGTTGTATTCTTATTGTTTAACCCTGATATAAAAATAAATCATTTTTAACAAAGGTATAATAATAATTGTTTTGTAAATATATGATTTGCTAAAGATCCATTGTATTTTATTGTGCAATATTTATTTTTGAAAGTCGTTTTAATAACAAATTTAGCCTCTGATTGATGAATAGATACCTATTCTTAGTTTTACTTATTTTATCAGGATTTCTGGCAGACGATACCCGGAGGGAGGAGATATTGATTAACTGGTTTCCGTCTGATTTTCCGGGAAATGGACTGGGTTTGTCATTTCCCGGTGCAGAATATCCTGAAGGTGACATGGGTGTGCCGGTTTACTACAGATCGATAACAATAACCGATAAAAAAGTAGATTTTAAATTTACAGTTGAAAATGTTCAGTTCAAAGAGATAAGCCGGGAGAGTAAGCTCACCTTTAAAGATAATATTCCCGATCGGATTGAATTAAAAAAGAGTGAGTTCAGATCAGACAGCCACAGGATTATACAAATCCGGGTTCCTGCAGTTGTCAGGCAAGGCAATAAGCTGTTTTTGCTGAAAAAGTTTGACTTAAAACAATTTCCGGTTGTAACAAAGTCTGCATCTGCAGATTCTTACAACTGGAAAGGCGGATCGGTATTAAAAAGTGGCAGGTGGTATAAAGTGAAGACAGAAGGGAAAGGTATCTATAAAATACCTTATTCGAAATTAATTGAATGGGGTTTTTCGAATCCTCAAAATGTAAGTATATATGGTGCCGGTGGGTTGAGCCTTACCGAGAAGGTTGGAGCTGTTGAGTTTGATGACCTCCCGGAGGTAGGTGCCTGGCATGGGAAAAGCAATGGCAGCGGCTCACTGTTTTTTTATGATCCGGGTACTACCTGCTGGAGTACCGGATCTGAAGGAGAGCTGTTTAGTCATAAGTTAAATTCGTATACCGAAAGCGGCTATTTTTTTCTTTGTGAAAATACCGGACATTTAAAAGACATTGCATTTACCGGTGAAGTTCCGGACAGCCCCTCTCACTCAATAACTTCATTTGATGAGTACTCGTTAGTAAAAACAGAAAAGTTTAATCTTCTTAAGTCCGGCAAAAAGTGGTTTGGCGACAAATTCATTAACGGGATGGTTAAAAATTACTCTTTGCCTGTACAGGATCAGGATGAGTCTGCTCAAATTTTTTTGTCTGTTAATGCTGCTGCCCGCTCTTCTGCCTCATCCGAAATGACTGTGTCGGCAGATCAGTTATCATTGGGAAAGATAATTTTTTCCAGAGTTAATACATTTGATGTTACATCCCTCTATGCTGATATGAAAAAGACGGTTTTTACTATCTCCGGAGAGTCCGGCAGGATAAACCTTATGTTAAAATATTTTGGAAGTTCTGCAAATCCTGAAGCATGGCTTGATTATATTGAAATAAATTACAGGAGAAAATTAAAATATTACAGTGGAGATGCACTTTTCTTCAGAGATTTAAATTCAGTAGGAGAAGGAAATGTGTTAGAGTTCACTGTTGAATCCGAATCATCGGGCTTAAAAGTGTGGGATGTTACCGATATGTTTAATGTTAAGGAGGTTGTTTTAAAAAAGGCAGGAGGAAAATTCACAGGCAGAAATTACTCTTCAGAATTAAAAGAATATGCAGTTTTTGATCCTGACGGAAATCTGCCTGAACCGAAAGCTGTAGGTGAAGTGGAAAATCAAAATCTGCACGGCCTTGAAACACCTGAACTAATAATAATAGCTCATCCCGAATTTTTCCGGTATGCTGAAGAATTGGCAAGTTATCACCGCTCATACGACGGAATGAAAACAGCAGTAGTGCAAGCAGACAAATTATACAATGAGTTTAGCTCCGGAAGGAAAGAGGCACCGGGGATTCGTAACTTTATTAAGATGCTCTATGACCGGAAAGAGGGTTTAAAGTATGTTTTACTATACGGTGACGGAAGTTATGACAATAAAAATATAAATCAGGGCAACAGGGGATTTATTCCCACATTTCAGTCGGATAACTCGCTAAATCCGTTGGAATCATTTGTAACTGACGACTATTTTGTACTCTTAGATGAGGGAGAAACCGTATATGACGGGGCTGTTGATCTTGGTATAGGCCGAATACCTGCATCCTCAGGTCAGGAGGCAGAATTGGTGCTCAATAAAATCAGGGATTATAACTCACCTGAAGCTTTGGGGAGCTGGCGGAATATTGTTTGTTTTATTGCCGACGATGAAGATGATAATCTCCATATGCATGATTCCGAAAGACTTGCAAATATGGTCAACGATAATCATGGTGAGTTTATCACCGATAAGATATATTTTGATGCCTATAAACAAATTACCGGCCCCGGGGGAGAAAGTTATCCTGATGTAACTAAGGCAATCAACGACAGGGTAAAAGACGGGGCCTTAATTTTGAATTATATCGGTCATGCCAACGATCGTTTTATTGCTGATGAAAATGTGTTGGATATCAGCCATATTAATTCATGGTCAAACTCTAAAAAGCTGCCGATATTTGTAACGGCAACTTGTGAGTTCAGCCGGTTCGATAGTGATGAAACCTCTGCCGGCGAGTATATCCTTTTAAACAGAAATGGTGGGGGAATAGGACTTTTTTCAACCTCCAGGCTGGCATATGCCGTTTCAAATTATTTTATTAGCCGCAGCTTTTACTCTTTTGTTTTCCGGAAAGATCAAAATGGTGATTATTACCGGATGGGCGATATTATGAGACTGACCAAGGTTAATACTATTAACAGTATCAATAAAAGAAATTTTGTTCTCCTTGCTGATCCTGCACTCAGATTGTCATATCCTAAATATAAGGTAGTTACAACTGAAATCAACGGACAGCCGGCAACTGAGGTGCCTGATACTCTCGGGGCTTTGCAAAAAGTAACCATTAAAGGTTGTATTGAAGATGAAAAAGGGAGAGTGATGAGTGATTTTACAGGGGAGATAACTCCCGTGGTTTATGACAAGGCGGTAATGGTAAAAACATTAGGTAATGCCGGTGAAGTACCTTTTGAATTTAAGGTTCAGGAAAATATTATTTACAAAGGTGTGGCAAATGTTGTTAACGGGAATTTTACTTTCAGTTTTGTAATCCCCAAAGATATCTCTTACAGTTTGGGAGAAGGTAAGATATTATATTATGCAGATAACGGAAAGACAGATGCTCATGGTGTATTTGATAATTTTTATATAGGTGGGGAAGGTTCTGATGTAGTTGACAACAGGGGCCCTGAAATTGAACTTTTTATAGACTCAAGAGATTTTGTTTCGGGCGATAGGGTGAATAAAAATTGTATGCTCCTGGCCTGGCTTTCCGATGATAACGGCATAAACACTGCGGGAACCGGTATTGGGCATGATATTACCGCAATTCTTAATAACGACCCATCTTCCATAATGGTACTTAATGATTATTATGTGGCCGACAGGGATGATCATACAGGGGGTGTTATAAGGTTTCCTTTAAGGAATTTGCCCATAGGCCGGCATTCATTGAAAGTAAAGGCATGGGATGTAGCTAATAATTCGGCTGAAAGTGAAATTGAATTTGAGGTTATTGATAATTTTCAAATTTTCAATATTGTAAATTATCCTAATCCGGCGGCCGGACACACATTTATCTCATTTGAGCATAATGAACCTGATGCAACTTTCGATCTGATATTTGAGGTTTACGATATTGGCGGAAGGAGGCTTGATTACCTTAAAACAAAAGTTGGTTCGGATGGCAATATAAGCAACCCTTTTCGCTGGGATGTTGCAAAGGTGTTCAGAGGCGGGGTTTATCCCTACTCCGTGACCGTTAAAAATAGTAAGGGAGCGGTAACATCGGGATCAGGGAAGATGATAATATCACATTAATTTTAACAGGGAGTGTACTTTTTTATTAAAACTTTCGTTTTCTAATTTTGTCTGATTGTTGCATAGACAACAATTTGTAATTAAAATGCTCAATTTAGTTTGTATTATGGTTAAATCAGTTCGATTATTTTTTGTTTTTGTAATAGTTGTAATTTGTTATAAGAATAGTGAGGGTCAGGCTACTACATCAGGGGCTAATACAATCACAACAGCAGTTCCTTTTCTTTCAATTACACCCGATTCAAGAGCCGGGGGTATGGGAGATGCGGGCGTGGGTGCTACTCCCGACCTTAGCTCGCAGCACTGGAATCCTGCAAAATATGCATTTATGGAAAGCGATTTGGGGGTGAGCCTTTCTTATTCCCCCTGGCTTCGGGCACTTGTTTCAGATATTAATCTTGCATATCTTTCAGGTTACAAAAAGATAGATGACCTGCAGACAGTGAGCGCTTCATTAAGATATTTCTCGCTGGGAGATATTATATTTACCAGTGAGTACGGTACATTTGAAGGGCAGCAAAGTCCTAATGAATTTGCCATCGACCTTGGATATGTAAGAAAACTTTCTGATATATTTTCAGGTTCGGTGGCTGTACGTTATATAAGATCCGATCTTACCGGCGGCCAGCTGATCAATGGCGTTGAATCGCATGTTGGCAACTCCTATGCCGCCGACGTATCATTTTATTTGTATAATGAATTCAGAGCCAACAGGCGTGACAATATAATATCAGCCGGAATCAATATTCAGAATATTGGCGCTAAGATCTCTTATACTGAAGGTGAAATTAAAGATTTTATCCCTACTATGTTAAAGTTAGGGGCAGCTTACACAACAGAACTGGATCAGTATAATACTTTTACATTTGCAATAGAAGCAGATAAGCTTCTGGTTCCGACTCCACCGGTTGATACTGTAATTTATGAAGATGGTTATATAATTTATCCCGGAGGCCCAAATTCAGATAAATCAGTGATTGCAGGTATATTTTCTTCTTTTACTGATGCACCCGGCGGATTGAAAGAGGAGTTGCAGGAAATTAATCTTTCTGCCGGTATCGAGTATTGGTATAATAAACAGTTTGCTTTAAGGGCAGGTTATTTTTGGGAACATGAAAATAAGGGTAACAGAAAATATCTGACTGCCGGGGCAGGATTCAGAATGAATGTATTTGCGCTCGATTTCTCATATCTGCTGCCTACTCAGAGAAACCACCCTTTGGAAAATACTTTGAGGTTTACATTGTCATTTGATGTGGAAGCTTTTGGCAGGCAGCAATGAAGTACAGGATAGGAATGGGTTATGATGTTCATCGCCTGGCTGCAGACGAATCTTTATGGCTGGGAGGTGTGTTGATCCCCCATAACAGGGGTACAGTTGCACATTCAGACGGGGATGTGCTTATACATGCTGTTTGTGATGCACTTTTGGGCGCTGCTGCTTTGGGAAATATAGGAATCCTGTTTCCTGATACATCTGATGAATTTAAAAATATTGACAGTAAAGAGTTATTGAAAAGAACTATTGAGTTAGTAAATGACAGCGGATATACAATAGAAAATATTGATTCTGTCATTATTGCGCAAACTCCTTTGTTAAATCCTTTTGTCAATCAAATGGAAAGCTGTATGGCCGGCGTACTCGGGATTGAGCAGAACAGGGTTTCCGTGAAAGCCACTACAACCGAAAGATTGGGCTTTGAGGGCCGGGAAGAAGGTATATCTGCTCAGGCAGTGGCTTTAATAATGAAAATTGATGGCTGACAGCCGGGTTTTATTCCACTCCTTTTATGTCGCTGTCTACCAATATGCGGCCACAATATTCACAGACAATGATTTTTTTGCGGCTTGCAATATCCAATTGTCTTTGCGGTGGTATTTTATTAAAACAGCCTCCGCAGGCATCACGCTGTATTGTTACAACTGCAAGTCCGTTTCTGGCATTTTTTCTGATTCGTTTAAAAGCTGACAATAAACGGGGTTCGATAAATGATTCAATTTTTTCTGCTTTTATCTTTAGCTTTTCCTCTTCGATTTTAGTCTCTTCGGTGATCTCGTCAAGCTCTTTTTTCTTTCTTTCAAGGTCTTCAGTACGCTCAGTCAGCAATAATTTTGAGGAGTTGAACAGCTCCTTTTTTTCAGCCATTTCAGCACTGAATTCTTTAATTCTCTTTTCCGACAGCTCAATTTCAAGATTTTGAAATTCTATCTCCTTTGAAAGTGAATCAAACTCTCTGTTATTCCTTACATTATTTTGCTGTTCGGTATATTTTGAGATCAACCCTTCAGAATCTTTGATAGCCAACTTTTTATTGGTTATTGCTGTCTCCAGCCCTTTTAATTCATCTTCAAGATTAACCAGCCTGGTTTTAAGTCCGGCAATTTCATCTTCCAGGTCCTGAACCTCCAACGGGAGTTCACCTCTCAATGTTTTAATCTTGTCAATACCTGAAACTACAGTTTGCAACTCAAATAATGCATGTAGTTTTTCTTCAATTGAGATCCCTTTTTCTTCTGGTTTTGCCACTGATACACTCATAGTTATTGTAACTTATATTTAAACACTAAAATTCAGAAATAAAAAACCGGATTAGAGTTAACTTCTGAAAACAGGACTGCAAATTTAGGGAATTTTTTTGTTAGTAGGTCATAAAAAATTTCTTTAGTAAATTGTTCACTTTCATAATGTCCTATATCTGCAATAACTATTTTCCCTTCAGCATCAAAAAATTGATGATATTTAAAGTCTGCCGATACAAAAAAATCAGCTTGTTCAGCAATTGCCCTGTTAAGCAGTCCTGCCCCCGATCCTCCGCATACGGCTACTTTATTAACCGGTTTATTTTTAAAAGAGGTATGCCTGATACATCCTGAGTTAAAAGTATTTTTCAGAATCTTTAAAAATTCTGCTTCAGAGCAGGGTTCGTTCAGTAAGCCAACCATTCCTGATCCTGTTGTATTAAGCTGGTTGTCAAGAGTGTAAATGTCATACGCAACCTCTTCGTAAGGATGTGAGAGTAGAAGCGCCCTGACTATATTACTCTCTAACCACGAAGGGAAAACAGTTTCAAAACGTATCTCATTTTCATAGTGTAACTTCCCTTTTTCTCCTGCATATGGAGTTGTTGTTTCATCTCCCCTGAAACTGCCTGTACCTTCAAGTGAATATCCGCAATAGTCGTAATTGCCGATAGTTCCTGCCCCCGCTTCAAAAACAGCCTTTCTGACCCTTTCTGAATCTTTTACGGGTATAAAGGTTACCAATTTCTTTAATTTTCCTTTTACAGGCTGCAATACAGAGGCCTCCCTGAGCTTAAGTTTTTCACAAATTTTTGCATTAACACCACCGGCTGCAAAATCAAGGTTGGTATGAGCAGCATATATGGCAATATCGTTTTTAACAGCTTTTATGATTGTTCGCTCAACATTGTTTGTTCCTGTTATTTTTTTTAGTCCCGTAAAAATTATAGGATGGTGGGAAATGATCAGGCCTGCCTTTTTTCTAACAGCTTCCGCAACAACTTCTTCGGTTACATCAATTGTAAGAAGGGCGCTCTTAACATCCAGACCGGGATTTCCCGTGATTAGTCCGCTGTTATCGTACGGCTCTTGCAGGGCCACCGGGGCAATTGATTCAAGATAATCTGTTATTTCACCTATCCTCATTTCCCTTCCTCCATTTCATCTTTTATTTCTGTTAATATTTTTTTAATATTTTGCAGTTTATCTATTAGCTCCCATATTTTGAGAGTTTCATCCCTATTCTGTTTCAGCTTCTGTTTTACCCCTTTTATTGTCATTCCTTTCTCTCTGACCAAGTGATTAATAAGTTTAACGGTTTCAATATCGGCAGATGTATAAAACCGTGTACCCTTTTCACTTTTTTTCGGGGAAAGTTCAGGAAAATTTTTTTCCCAGTATCTTATTGCCGAAGGGGTTGTTCCGGTAGCTGAAGCAACCTCTCCTATAGAGAAAAAAACTTTTTCAGTATTATTTTTTTTAGACACGCTCTTTAGTCGAGAGATTGACCAATATTGGATGATATAGCTACCATTTTTTCATACTCTTCAGGAGTAAGGTCTTTAAAATAGTAGTGTTGAGGATTTACCGGGCTTCCGTTTTTGTGTACTTCATAATGTAAATGCGGAGCGGTTGACCCTCCTGTGTTTCCCACAAAACCAATTATATCACCTCTTTTAATTGATTGTCTCATATTTACGTTAAAAGCTTTCAGATGGGCATAAACAGTCTGATAACCGAAGCCGTGGTCAATTGTAACCACAAGGCCAAATCCGGTACGGCTTTTTTGCGACCCCTTGAGTTCGACTACTTTACCATCGCCGGTAGCATATACCGGCGTACCTACGGGAGCGGTAAAGTCCATTCCGTAATGCATTTTGCTCACTTTGTAAATGGGATGAATTCTGTACCCCCAGCCACTTGCTGTTCTTTTCAGATCTTTATTGGCAACAGGCATTATTGCAGGTATGCTGGCCATCATCTCCTCTTTATTCATAGCCAGTTTCAAAACTTCATCGTACGATTTAGACTGGATATATGCTTCTTTGGCAATAATATCAAGTTTTCGTGCAGTGGAAATGATCAATTCCGAATTACTGAGGTTTTCAAGGTGGGTATATTTATTGACACCTCCAAAACCTGCTTTTCTGATTGTGGCAGGAATCGGATTAGCTTCGAAAATAACTCTGTAAATATTGTCATCACGATTTTGCAGTTCACCAAGAACTTTTTCTATTCGCTCAATGTCGCGTAACATTAATCCATATTGTGTCAGCAACTTTTTGTTTTCTCTTTTTAATATTTTTGAACGGGGAGTTTCATAGAAGCTTAAAAAAAGAACTGTCAATAAAATCGCAAAAGCGAAACTACTTGACAGGAATGTGGCAATTTTACCAAATTTTTCTTTTTTTGATATCCCTACACACTCATAATTCAGAGTATCAGGATTAAATTTGTATTTTTTTTTCGCCATAAAAACAGGCTATTTTATTTTCAGCAATAAGCAAAATTAATTAAAACCAGTAACTTTGCAAGAATTTATTGTAAATTGTGAATAAATCCACAGCACAAAACTAAACAAATAACTGAAAAACGGGATATTTGTTATATGGGTTTAATTTTTTTTAACAAAATTCAAAAAATTTGGAATATAGTATGAGGTATAAATCAGGAGAGATACGGAAGGCATTTCTGGATTTTTTCAAGGAAAAAGATCATCAGATTGTTCCATCGGCACCGATGGTAATAAAAGGAGATCCTACATTGATGTACACAAATGCAGGTATGAATCAGTTTAAAGATATTTTTTTGGGTAATGAACCTGTGAAGTGGGCCAGGGTTGCCGATACACAGAAATGCCTGAGAGTATCAGGTAAACATAATGATCTTGAGGAAGTTGGACAGGATACTTACCATCATACAATGTTTGAAATGCTTGGTAACTGGTCGTTTGGCGACTATTTTAAAGAAGAGGCTATTGATTGGGCATGGGAATTTTTAGTAGATCGTATGGGAATTGATCCGTCACGGGTGTATGCAACAATATTTGAAGGGAGTAAGGCTGATAATCTGGAAAGGGATGATGATTCGGCCGGATTTTGGAGAAAGCACCTGCCTGCAGATCACATATTGGATGGTTCCAAAAAAGACAATTTTTGGGAAATGGGTGATACCGGGCCATGCGGACCTTGTTCAGAGATCCATGTTGATCTTAGGAGCAACGAAGAGATATTAAAAGTGCCGGGGCGCGATTTGATAAATATGGATCATCCGTTGGTTGTTGAGGTTTGGAATTTAGTTTTTATACAGTTTAACAGATTGTTAAACGGGGCATTGGAGGAGCTTCCGGATAAACATGTTGACACAGGTATGGGTTTTGAAAGGCTTTGCATGGTTTTACAGGGGGTCTTCTCGAATTATGATACCGATATTTTCCGGGATATAATTTCCGGGATAGAGATTTTCAGCGGCAAAAAATATGGACCTGACGAGAAGGTGAATATTGCAATGCGGGTGGTTGCCGACCATTTGAGAGCTGTTGCTTTTGCCATAGCTGATGGTCAGCTGCCTTCCAATAATAAAGCAGGATATGTTATAAGAAGAATACTTCGCCGTGCCGTACGATATGTATATACTTTTCTGGATGTGAAAGAGCCTTTGATTTACAGATTAGTTGAAGTGCTGAAAAATATTATGGGTGAGCCTTTTCCCGAACTGGCTGCCCAGCAACAGCTGATTGAAAAGGTAATAAAGGAGGAGGAGGAGTCATTTTTAAGAACTCTTTCGACGGGAATAAAGATGCTGGATGAAATTATTTTGAAAATAAAAAATAAAAAGGGAGAAGAGATGTCCGGGAAGGATGCTTTTATTCTTTATGATACATATGGGTTTCCTCTTGATCTAACTGCGCTTATTGCCAGGGAGCACGGATTGAAAATTGATGAGGAAGGATTCAATACCGGGATGCAAAAACAAAAAGAGAGGTCGAGAAGTGCAGCAAGGCTGGAGACGGGCGATTGGATTGAATTAAGAAAGATAGATAAAAGCAATTTTGTGGGGTATGATATGTTAGAGACAGAAGTAAAAATTGCCAGATATCGTAAAGTTTTTGAAAAGAAAAAAGTTTATTATCAACTTGTTTTTGATCAGACTCCTTTTTATGGTGAGTCGGGCGGGCAAGCAGGAGATTCCGGATATATAAGCAGCGGAGATGAAAAAATTTATATTTTCAATACCCGTAAAGAGAATAATCTGATTGTTCATTTAACTGAAAAGCTTCCCGCTAACCCGGAAAGTCTGTTTTTTGCAACAGTTGATCCTGAAAGCCGGATACAAACAGCTAATAACCATACCGCCACACATCTTCTTCATGCTGCCCTGCGTACTGTTTTGGGAGATCATGTTGAACAGAAAGGTTCATTGGTGAATGCAGAATATCTTCGATTTGACTTTGCTCATTTTACAAAGATGACAGATAAAGAGATTGAAGAGGTTGAAAATATTGTAAATGACAATGTCAGGAAAAACACTCCTCTTGAAGAAAAAAGAGAAATTCCTTTGCAGCAAGCCCGCGAGATGGATGCAATAATGCTTTTTGGTGAAAAATACGGTGAGAATGTAAGGGTTGTTAAATTTGGAGATTCTGTTGAACTGTGCGGAGGTACCCATGTAAAGGCTACAGGTCAGATAGGGCTTTTTAAAATAGTTTCAGAAAGTGCCATTGCAGCAGGGGTGCGGCGTATTGAGGCTTTTACGGGAAGAAAAGCCGAAATTTTTGTTAATGAGCAGATTAAAATTCTGAAAAATATAAAAGAGATTGTTAAAGGGTCAAAAAAGGTGCTGGAAAGTATAGCAGAATTAGTAAATAAAAATTCCGAGTTGTCTGAAAGGCTGGAAGCTTTTAACCGGGAACGGGTTAAAATGATTGCACGGGAATTGAAAAGCAAAATGACTACGGAAACAGGGATTAATATAATTTCCGGGATTGTGAAAGTTGAAAATGCAGGAATGATGAAAGATCTTGCTTTTTTATTAAAAAGAGAGGTTGACAATCTGTTTTTAGTGCTGGGAGCTGAAATAGAAGGAAAGCCGAACCTTACACTGATGATTTCTGATAATATTGTCAGGGACAGAGGCCTGAATGCTGCGGCAATTATTTTAGAGGCAGGCAGGGAGATTAAGGGCGGCGGCGGAGGACAAAAATTTTATGCTACAGCCGGAGGTAAGGATAGCAGAGGTTTACATACAGCATTAGATAAAGTTCTTTCATATCTGCATGCTAATCGTATCTGAGAAATTACTATTTTTGCAGATACAAACCATTTATCCTAAATGCATTTTCATAATGAAAAAAATTTTAATTATTGAAGATGAACCTGAGTTATGTGATAGTATAGCAAGACTTTTAAAATATGAAGGATATAAACCTTATCGATCTGAAAGCGGGCTTAACGGACTAAGGCTGGCAAATGAACTTTCTCCCGATTTAATTCTTTGTGATATAATAATGCCTGATATTGACGGATATGAGGTGCTTAAACGTTTTCGAAAAGAGCATACCGGAAGATTTGTACCCTTTATATTCATTACGGCCCTGACCGGCAGGAGCTATTACAGGCAAGGTATGGAGCTGGGAGCAGATGATTATCTTATAAAGCCTTTTTCCCGAAAAGAACTTATAAATGCTGTTTCTTCAAGAATGGAGATATATGAAAGCCTTGGAGAGTATGTAGAGAGTAAGATTTCTGAGATTGAGTATCATTTAAGGAACAGGATAGCTCTTTTAAAAGAGGATATTAGCGAAAAACTGAAATATATCAGTAAAATTAACGCCCAAAAAGAGCATCTCGGCAATTGTCTTCAAAATATAGAGTTAGAACTTATGCAGGAAGCACTGTCCGTGATTGACACCAACAACACTATTCATAATCTGAAAAATCTGATTCAGAATAAGTTAAATAATGAAAATCTTACTTTTGATCAAAGAAAACTGCTTATAGAGCTCAAGACAAAAGTGTGCAAAAAAAACACCCTTTGTAATAGCTGGCTTACTTTTCAATTGAAATTCAATAAGGGCTATCCCGATTTTATTCCAAATATAACTGCAAAATACCCGGGACTCACACAATATGAACTTGTATTTTTATCTGCCACCTATACCGGGCTCAACACAAACCAGCTTGGTGAGCTTTTTAATATTTCGTTCGACAGTGTTAGAAAAAGCCGGTATAGAATTAAAAAGAAAATGGGTTTAACCAAAGAGGATGATTTTTTGAAAACCGTACTTTCTTTAAGTTCAATAAAAAAAAGTTGATACTGTCTATAAAATGTCCACATTTTGATATTGCAGGGAAGAGGGCGGTTAATACTTTTGAACCGGGCTTTAAGTGCAAAGCAGATGTTCTGATAAATTTTCCCGGAATTTTATAATTCCGTGTTCCCGTTATTTAAAAATATCTTCAATTGCACGAATTGCGAAATTAACATTAAAAAATCCGGCTGCCCCGCAACAGCGGGGCAGTCCGGATTGTTACAGAAAATTGGTTCAAAACCCTAAAACACATAAATATTTTAAGCATCCCGATTAAAACATATGTAAGCAAACTATATGACACCATTAAAAATAATTACTTATAATCTCATGAAAAATTTAATAATCATATCACTTATTACGGTGAAAGCTGCCTGTTTGTCAGCACAGGTTCATCATGAAGCTGAAATTACGGTCAACGCCAATGTACTTGGCGAACTGTCTGTTTTGTATACTGAAGATGCAGATTTCGGTAATATCTCTGCATTGACTCCCGGAGAGGTTTTTTTGGATCCTAAAGGAAATAACAGCTCTTATGTAGGGGCAGCTGCCTCTCCGGGAAAGATGGCAATTACCGGACAAGGTTCCCAGTCTGTAAGAATCGGCTGGCCTGCTTCAATTACCCTTTATGGGGAAGAGGATGATTTAACTTTTACATTTGCTCTATCAGGAAGCGGATCAGACAATCAATCAGGTTCAATAGATCTTATTGCCGATGGCGGGTTTGTTACAGTTGATCTTGGTATTGGAGTTTTTTATCTCTGGATTGGCGGCAGCCTGGGCAAAATGGAGTCACAGGCTGTGGGCAGTTATAGCGGGGCGGCACATTTTACTATTGAATATAATTAGCAATATTGATAGTTGTGCTTAAATATATTTTACTTACTATAGTTGTTATACAAATAGTGGCTTCCCGGCAACTATTTTCTCAAATCTCGATTGCACCTGTCTCCCTTTTTATTTATGATCCCATAAATGTTGCTTCATTGCAGATCCTTAACGGTTATGACACCCCAAGAGAGATATCTGTAGATTTTAAATTTGGTTATCTTTCTTCCGATAGTGCAGGTAATCAGATAATGATATATAAGGACTCACTTGCATCTTCAGAATTTGGCCTTGATAAATACTTATATGCATTTCCGCGTAAGTTTGTGCTCCCTCCCGGTACATCTCAGATTGTCAGGGTTCAGGTGCGAAATTTTTTCGAGAAACCTGATGGAGTTTACTGGAGTCGCGTTATAATAAGTTCCGGTGAAATTATTGCTTTAGCAGGTAAACCTCTTTTTTCGGATAATATTGAAACAAAGGTTAACTATATATTCAATCACAATATTGCAGTTTTTTACCGGAAAGGGGAGGTATCTACAAAGTTAGTTCCTGAAAAAGTTACAACTAAAGTGAAAGATGGCAAGCTTCAGATATTGGCCTGCCTCTCTAAAGAGGGCAATTCTCCCTTTAACGGGAGTGTTGAGGCCAGGCTTCGTAATTCTGACAACAGGGAAGTGGCATTTTACCGGCAGACAACAGTTGTATATTTTGATCTTGTTCAGAAAATTGAATTAGAGTTGCCGGGAGGCACTCTTCCAAATGGAAACTATGAGCTCGAATTGGTTTATCAGACTAAAAGACAGGATATTGCATCTGCCGACTTGGTGCAGGCGGATCCTGTTTGCCATAATGTTGGTGTTATAATAGAATGATCTTCTTGCTTAAGTATTTATATTCATTAAATAGTTTATCTGTGAATTGTGTTGCTTA
The DNA here is from genome assembly GCA_964563975.1 of uncultured Prolixibacteraceae bacterium. Classification (GTDB taxonomy): domain Bacteria; phylum Bacteroidota; class Bacteroidia; order Bacteroidales; family Prolixibacteraceae; genus JAAYJR01. The sequence goes on along the minus strand of CAZLZJ010000012.1, from coordinate 2,835 downwards.
ATAAGCTTAATATTATTCTACCTGCTTTGATCACTGTAACAGCCATTTCAGGTACATCATATCTTCTTCCGGATGAAGATGCTGTTCTCTTTTTTAATTACTGTTCAACAGGTTGCAATTATATCAGAGCAATATATAGTAATGATGTTTTTTATTTGCCACTATCGGAGCTGTTCAGCCTTTTGTGTATTTACTATGAAGTTGACAGGTCGAAAATGGTTATTGAAGGCAAATGGTATGACCCGGATATTGATTGGAAACTGGATTTTAATTCACATGAGGCACAAACAGGAAAGGTAAGTTTTTTATTTTCAGTTGATGATTACCGATTGGATATGACAGATATTTATATCTCTTCCAATCTGTTTGAGAGAGCTTTTAATCTGAGATTTAAGATAAATTTAAGCACTTTGAACCTGTCGTTAGAGTACGACGGTGAATTGCCGGTTGACAGGCAGAAGGAGAGGAAACGCAGATATATGAAAATTGAGGCGGGAGAAGAGAAAGAGGATAATTTCCGGTTGATTTATCCGCATAAGCGCCAACTTTTTAAAACAGGTGTTCTTGATTATAATGTCGGAGTTGTTACCGGTTCCGGCAGCAGTTTATTTAATTACCTGTTCAAAGGCGGAGCGGAACTATTGGGAGGCGCATTTAGCGGGGGTGTATCGGGAACTCATACAGGTAACCTGAATTCGATAAAAGTAGTTGATGCATCCTGGGAATATCTGTTTAACGATAATCCTGTTATTACTACATTCAGGGCCGGTCAGCTTTACTCAAACGGAGTTTTTCAAAGAAGGATCACCGGTGTTGCCTTCAGCAATGAGCCTGTTATTCCGCGGCGTTATTGTAATTATCATTTGACTGAAGGAACCTCTTCCCCCGGTTCTGATGTGGAGCTCTATCTTAATGGCAGATTGTATGCATACGGGAGCACCGGCGAAAATGGATATTATAGATTTGAGTATCCCCTCAGTTATGGATCAGTACGTTCAAAAGTGCAGATTTACAAGCCTGACGGAGAGGTGGTAATCAGGGAAAGCAGAATAACCACACCTGAAGATTTTTTACCGGAAGGTGCAATCACTTATGATATAAAGGGTGGTTTTTCAGATAACGGCTCTTTTGATTTTCGGGGAAGAAATTTTTTTTACCAGGGTTATGTTGCAGGAGGCTTTACGAAAAATATTACGGTCAGGGCAGGAGCTGCTTATCCCGGCGGAGAAGCAGGAATTCAATATTATACTACTGCACTGGCAAGGATACGGGAATCTTATCTTGTGAAAATTTTTGTTGCTCCGGGAGTTATATATAAAACCGGTGCAGAAGCATATTATCATAAAGGGCATAGCTGGCAAATAACCTATTCAGACTTCAGGAGTGAACAATTGTCAAATATGAGGATGCCTGAAAGTGAGTTTTATGCAGGAGCTTTTTTTCCCTGTACCCTGCATGAATTGAAGACAGGATTTAGGCTTTCATTCAGACATAACCGGTACAGTAACGGAACCGGTAGTGATTTGTCAGGCGGGGTAAGTGCCCGGTTAAAGAGGCTTGTTTTCAGGGTTGATTACAGGAATCGTTTAAACAGCAGTAATATATCAGCAAATTATACTGCCGGGTTTCTCAGTAGCTCGTTAGCCTTCTCTTTTTCAAATATGCAGCATCTGCCTTCAATTGTCAGGGGTATGATGCTGAATGCAAAAGGTGTATATGAATGTTGTTATGGCAGGATCGGTTCGGCAGGCCTTAGAGTATCAAAAACTCTTTTCGGGAGAGGAAGGTCTTTTATTGACTTTAATTATAAGCCTTCGACAGAGACACTGTTTTTACAGGCAGGGATGAATATAGATTTAAACTGTTTCAGAGTTTCATCGGGATTTTTGAAGGTGAAAGATCACTTATCGTACAGGCAGAATGTCATTGGCTCTGTTTCATCAGTTTCTGAAAAGGGAAAAGTACTTTTTTCCGGCAGGGAACAGGTTGGCTATGGCGGAGTGTCACTGCTGATGTTTGTAGATTCAAATGGAAATGGAAAATATGATAAGGGAGAAATTAAAGTCCCTTCTGCTGCATTGAAGTTTAGCAGGGCAGTTGATAAAAAAATGAGCTCCGAAGGAGTTTTACATTTAGGAAGATTAACTGCTTATCAGGTATATAATGTTGAAATTATCCGTTCTGAGTTACCCGATCCTTTATTGACCCCGGTTAATGATAAATTCTCTTTTATTGCCGGCCCCAACAGTTACAGGCTTATAGAAATTCCTTTATACCGGACAGGGGTTATTGAGGGTAAGGTAGTTTTTCAAAATGATTTAAAGAGACAGCCGGCGGGCAGATTAAAAGTGATCATGGAGGCTGTGGAGAGTAAAATAAAAAAGGTGATATATACTTTTTCTGACGGAACATTTTATTCCATGGATATTCCTCCCGGCCGTTACAGAATCAAAATTGATCCCTGTCAGTTGGATTATTTGAATCTGAAAAGCAGCCCGGCAAAAAGGGAGGTTGAGGTGAAAGCAGCTGCTGAAGGAGATTTCATTAAGGATATCACTTTTATAGTAATAAGGAAGATATGATAAATCGAAAGTAAATATTATTATAACACACCTCCAAATTTCAAGCTTTAACAGGCTTTATGCAATGATGCCAGTCCGGCACAGGTCCGGATTGGCATTTTATATGTGCCGCGCATAGTCGCCTGAAGGCAAGGGTGTCCACCGTGAGGTGGAATCTGAAGGAAGCCGTAAGCAAATCTCTGCCCCGAGGAATACGAATCACATTAGACATATCCGGTGGGATGAGACTGCATAACAATACAAAGTCCTAAGA
>CAZLZJ010000011.1:30722-47634 GCA_964563975.1 uncultured Prolixibacteraceae bacterium | reverse complement strand
ATTTATGAGAATGAAAAACTAAAATCAGCCGCAGACTATCTGAGTAACTTTGTTGAAGAAAAATACAATATTATCACATCTGTTTCCGGAAGTGAAACTGTCAATAAACCAATCAGACTTTTTTTGTCTGATACAATAAAAAACAGTGAAGGATATATTCTGAAAATCAGGAAAAATAGTGTAGAGATAGCAGGAGCTGACGATGCAGGGGTTTTCTACGGTATTCAGTCACTCTTGCAAATGATGCCTCCTTCTGCCGGCAAAATGAAGCAAATATCTGTTGTGTGCGCAGATATTGAAGACTACCCCCGGTTTGAGTGGAGAGGACAGCATCTTGATGTAGCCAGGCATTTCTTTTCAGTTGATTATATAAAAAATATAATCGATGTTATGGCTATACAAAAAATGAATAAACTACACTGGCACCTGACTGAAGATCAGGGATGGCGCATTGAAATTAAAAAGTATCCGAAACTTACAGAAACAGGTGCCTGGAGAGACAGCACCATTATAGGTTTTAACTCACAATATCCATCCCGGTATAAAAAAGAACGATATGGAGGGTTTTATACTCAGGAAGAGATAAAAGAGGTTGTAAAATATGCTGAAGAGAGACACATAACTGTAGTGCCTGAAATAGAGATGCCGGGGCATAGCCTTTCGGCATTGGCTGCTTATCCTGAACTATCCTGTACCGGAGGGCCTTTTAGTGTGGCAACTCAATGGGGTATTTTTGAGGATGTTTTTTGTGCGGGTAAGGAGTATACTTATAAATTCCTTGAAAATGTGCTTGATGAAGTTATTTCTTTATTTCCGGGTGAATATTTTCATATTGGAGGCGATGAGGTACCCAAAGCACGTTGGGAGAGATGCAAAGATTGCCAGCATAAAATAGAGGAAGAGGGGTTGAATAATGAGCATGAGCTGCAAAGCTACTTTACCAAACGTATAGAAAAGTACCTGTATGACAAAGGTAAAAAACTGATTGGCTGGGATGAAATTCTGGAAGGCGGCCTTCCCGACAGAGCTATAGTTATGTCATGGAGAGGTATGGATGGAGGAGTAACTGCTGCAAAAGCACATCACTATACAGTAATGACACCATGGACCCCATGCTATTTTTATGTGTATCAGGGAAAATATAAAGAACCTGTTGCCGGTGGTAACTATACATTGCTGAGCGATGTTTATGAGTTTGATCCGGTTCCTGAAGAACTGAATAAACAGGAGGCAAAATATATTCTTGGAGGACAAGGATGTGCCTGGTCTGAATATATGCCTGATGAAGATGTGGCCGAGTATATGATTTTTCCGCGGCTTTGTGCACTTTCCGAAGTTCTTTGGACAGATAAAACACAAAAAGAGTGGAATGATTTTCTTATAAGAATGGATGATCATTACCTTAGATTGGATTATTTCAATATTAATTATCGGATCGATTACCCTGCTGATTATGAATTTATTAACCGATATATTGAAGATAAAGTACAAGTTACCTTAAGTAATGTCATAAACAATAGTGAGATAAGATACACCTTAGACGGAAGTGAACCGTCAAATTCATCGCTGCTCTACACAGAGCCTGTTACCCTGAACCTTATATCCGGCAGTCCGGTTGTGCTTAAATCACGTACAATTATGCCAAATGGCCGTAAAAGTGACGTGCACGAAGGAGTATTTGAAAAACTGGAGTGGAAAAGCTCTTTTGATGCAGGTGACGTTAAACCGGGGCTTAATTTTCAATATTTTGATAAGGAGATCCTCTCAATTGATCAAATAACAGGCAAACCTGATAAAGAAGGCACTATTGAAAATGTTAAATTTCCGGATAATAAAACCGGTAACTTTTTTGCCATATCATATCAAGGTTATATAAATGTGCCTGAAAAAGCAATTTATGATTTCAATCTGAATACATCGTCAGGAAAAGGAGCACTTATAATTGATGAAATGAAAGTAGTGGAAAATATTACAGAACTACCAAGATATTATCAGCGTACCGGAAAAATTGCATTAGATAAAGGGTTCCACAAGGTGAGTATATATTATCTGGTAACAATCCATGAAGCCCGGTTAAAACTGGGATGTAAATTCAATGATAAAAATATTGCGGAAATTCCGGCCTCCTGGTTTTATCATTGATTCCAAATTTTATTTAAATTATCTTTTTGCATTGTCTGTATTGCTTATTAAATTTTATATTTTTGAAATTATATACTTGAAAGACATTAATGATTCTGATAAAACTTGGCATTCTGCTTACCGGATTTACTTATGCCGGATTGCTGCCTTTTTCTGTAAAACGAAGTATTAATCATGTGGGGTTTGACCTGCAAAAAGAGACATTGAGCTTTTTGAGTAATAAAAATCTTTATGATAAGCGATTTGTTTCCGGATATAAACGGATGCTTTTTACAACGGCAATTCTCAATTATTTTTTCTTTTGGCTTCTTTCTGAATTTTATGATCTTGGAGAAAATGAAGCTTTTATGAAGCAAATTGATTATAGCTTTGCATTTCTGACCCTTCTGGCATTTGTGCCACACAATATAAAGCCTTACAGTTTTAAAAGCCTTAAGTCAAGTATTCAAAGATTTTTTCATAATATTTTGGCTATTATCGTTTTTATTACTCTTCCGCTGCTAATTATAATGTTCCAGACAGCAGTAATTAATGATCTTTATTTTCTGGGTATTTCCGGATTGGTTATTATTTTCACTGTTATAATCCTGACCCTGTTGTCTATAATAACAAAAGGTATTAATGGTGTAACTGAGATTATTTTTATTAACGGTATAAGTATATGGAGTATCTATATCACCATCCTTACATTTATCAAGTAAACCGATAATTCAATTTATGAAAAGCCGGACACATATAGCGCAAAAAGCAACCTGGAGAGGTTTTATTATTAATCTCTTTCTTTCAATTGGCAAACTGGTGGCCGGGATTATAGGGCATAGCACTGCCATGATAGCCGATGCCGTACATTCATTCTCAGACTCAGGAACTGATATTGTTGTGCTTGGCTTTGTGAGGGTTTCTGAAAGAGAGAGCGATCAAAATCATAAATACGGACATGGAAAATTTGAAACCTTTGCTACACTCTTAATCAGTTTTGCACTTCTGTTTATTGGAATTGGAATTTGCTGGAGTGGAATTCAGAATATAATAAAATCATTATCCGGACAATTATTGGTTAAACCCTCCAATATGGTACTGGCTGCAGCATTTATATCAATTATTATCAAAGAGTGGCTTTATCAATATACACTTAAAGTGGGCAAATCAATAAATAATCAGGCTGTTATTGCAAATGCCTGGCATCATCGTTCTGATGCACTTTCAAGTATAGGTACATTTCTGGGTGTTGGAGGTGCTATTTTTCTTGGCGAAAAATGGCGGATATTGGATCCTATGGCAGGAATGATTGTAAGCTTTTTGATAATTCATATTGCAATAAAGATAGGGTTGCCAAGTGCAAAAGAGTTGATGGAAGCTGCTCTGCCTGACGAGATAGAAAATGAGATTCTTCTGATTGTAAATAAAACACCCGGAGTAAAAGGTTCGCATAGGTTAAAAACCCGTAAAATCGGCAATATTTATGCAATCGATATCCACATTAAAATGGATGGGGAGCTTTCATTGACAGAGTCGCACGATATAGCAACGGCAGTAGAACAAAAACTTTATAAGAAATTTGGAAATAAAACTCATATAAATATTCATATGGAGCCATATCAATAATTTATGACTTTTAGTGCAATTGCTTATTTTGCCGGAGAGACCAAAAAGTAACTGTTGCATTATTGTTAAAGTTAAACATTTATATATATTTTTTAAAAAACAGATGATTTTTTTTACTATTGTATGAAATTCCAGTGAAGATTATAATTTTACACAATAATTAAATGGTGAAATTTTGGCGCGTTCCTCTAATGGTTAGGAGATCGGTTTCTCAATCCGACAATAGCAGTTCGATTCTGCTACGCGCTACTTTAATTACTTTAAGCCCTGAGACAATAGCACACGAACTACCTGAATATGAAATAAGCATACCGGTTTAAAACCGGATGCTGACAAATTTTATTATATTTATTGAAATTAATTTTATGGAAAAAGAGCATAATTTATACATTGGCGCTGTAAATCCCTTTCCCCTGACTGAAGCCCTAACCGGCCGCAAAATTGATTGGGGTAAAAAAGAGACTATTGAAATTATTGAAAATGCCCTTGAAACAGAGTACGGTGAGTTATTTGACATGAAATTTAACTCGCCTCTTTTCCCCGGACTGAAGTTAACTACTTTCAATACTGCCGAACCTGTTGATAAATCGAAAATGGTGATCAGGTGTGATAGTGATGCGGAAACTCCGGATTTATCGAGTATAACGACTATCGGAGAACTTGAAAAAGCAGGAATCCAAATTAATAAAAAAACTGTAATTCAGTCTGCTTTTCTTACCAGAGGGGTTTTAAATCTCCGGTTGGAATTACCGGAAATGGATAAAACTCTTTCAAAAACAAGGCTAAATTCGATGATGGCTGATATTGTCTGGACAACAGGACAAACCGAAGAGTGGACTCCTGAAAATTGTGTATGGACAGACACCGGTGATTTATTAAAAGTCATTACAGATTATGCAGGTCCTATTCAGGGTGCAATTGGAAACAGCTACTTTATTGCTGCTCTATCAGCGGTTGCATGGTCAAGTCCTCATCTGATTGTTCATAGGAACAGGGCAAATGCTGCAGGTCAGATGGCCAGAATGACCGAAATACAATTTTATTCTAAAGGAGGCAGAAATGATGCTCCTACAAAAAAAGTGGAAGTATCGGATAAAACAGTATTTAAGCTTTCAAACAATTTACCACTATATTGCAGGTCGAGCGATACAGCAGAAATTTTTCCCTCCCTTTACGAAAAGGCTTTTGCAAAGTGGGTTTTACAATCTGACTCAGACAAGCCAAATATTACAAAAACCGCATATGGCGATCCGGTGAAAGCAATGACGCAAATTAATAATAAAACCCCTCATTATTATTTTACAGATTCAAGAACAGGAGATGAACTCTATAGTATTGTAAGAAGTAACTCAATGAGTTATAAGACAATTCATCCCATGGTAGCCTGGACATATGCTTCACATATCAATTATACCGGAATGAATATTGCAGCTAACCATGCCTACACCGTACTTGGATGGGCATTAAAAGGGAGTAAAAAATATTTTATTTTAAGAAACCCATGGGGAGTTTCAGAGCCTTTAGGAATAAATACATATCCCGGTGTAATAGCCTGTATGGATAAAAATTTCTGGATGCCCATAAATACATTAAGCCGTAACGGAGTGTTTGCAATTGAGGCAAATGCTTTTCAAAATCTTTTTGCCGGGTTAGGTGTGGCAAAATAATAAATTGTCTTTACTATTGTATTTCAAAAATAATTATAAAGATGTTTAAATATCTGTTTGGTCCTGTTCCGTCACGCAGGCTTGGAATGTCACTTGGGGTCGATCTTGTACCAAAAAAAGTCTGCACCCTTGATTGTATCTATTGTGAGGTTGGGAAAACTACTAAGCTGACTACCCGAAGAATGGAATATATTCCTTATAAAAAGATAACAGATGAAATTGATCGGTATTTTATATCAAACCCTGACCCCGATTATATTACTTTTTCAGGATATGGAGAACCAACTTTGAATTCAGGATTAGGTAAAATTATGAAGTACATAAAAGAAAAAAAACCCGGAATTCCTCTTGCCGTACTCACTAATGGTACTTTATTTGATTTACCTGAAGTTAGAAAAGAACTATTACCGGCTGATTTGGTACTGCCATCTTTAGATGCAGCTTCTCAGAATGTATTTAATAAAATCAACAGGCCATATCCGGAACTTAATGTTAATGACCATATAAACGGTCTCATAGAATTTAGGAAAGAGTTTAAAGGGACTATTTGGTTAGAGATATTTATTTTACCCGGATATAATGACCCGGCAGAAGAACTTGATAATTTAAAAGAGGCTGTTCTGAAAATAAACCCTGATAAAATTCAACTTAACACCCTTGATAGACCCGGTACTGTGGAAGGCTTATCAGGAGCTTCATTTGATGAGCTGCAACAAATAATCGATTACTGGAAATTTGAAAATATAGAGATAATTGCCAAAGCACCTTCAAGAAAATTACAAAAATCGTATCGCAAAGATATTGAAGATGCAATAACAGGTACAATTGAACGGAGGCCTTGTACGGCAGATGATCTGGCACAAATTACGGGAACTCATATTAATGAGATAAATAAATACTTGGAAATTCTTGAAAGTGAAAAAAAAATAGAACATAAAAGAGAAAAAAGAGGCATATTTTACTACCCGGTGCGATAAATATCCATATAAAATATTCCGATACTCTTTTTATACTAATTTGGGGAAAATACCGGTTTTGTCAATTTCCAGAATAAATTTGTCATAAAGGAAAAAGTCAAATTTTCTCAAAGGAAGACGGCAAGGCCCGCAGTTCAGACCAATTAGTCTCATCAAAACCTTTCCTGCAACAATTGCTCCCCCATACTTAATAAGAATATTAATGAGGTCTATTGATGACTCCTGCTTTTTTCTGGCTGCATCAAAATCACCTTTTTCAAAATCTTCAATTAACTTATGATATAAATGTGCCATATAATTATAAGTACTCCCCACTGCCCCCCTGACACCGCAAGCCAATCCTGCAAGCAACTGATCGTCACATCCGAAAAAAATATCCCATTTTCCATTTTCAAGCAAAATACATTTTAACAGTTCGGCAAAATTATTATTGGAATATTTTATGCCTTTCAGGTTTGGAATCTTTCCCTGCCCTTCTTCAAGAAAAATGTCCATTGGAAGGTTCAAATGTGTCACTGAAGGAATATGATAATAATAAAATGGAATATCCGGCGCACAAGAAGCGATCTTTTCACAAAAGTCTAAAAGCCGGCCGGTATTGTCAGGAGGAAGAAATAACGGCCCCATTGCACTTGTGGCAAAAGCTCCGCAGCTTTGTGCATGAGCAGCCAATTCGCATGATTGATCAGAAGAGGTTGTACCAACATGAACAATGACCTTGAAATTATCTGTTTGTTCATTAATCCATGCTTCAGCAATTTCTTTACGCTCATCAAGTGTCATCAGCAATCCTTCTCCTGTGGTTCCACAAACAAACACACCACTTACATTGTCATTTTTAAGTTTAAGCGCATATTTTTTTATCATTCCTGAATTTAAAGAGCCGTCTTTATGCATAGGAGTGAAGGGAGCTGCAATAAGTTCGCTGTTTTTACTGATATTCATAACCTTTTATTTTATAATAATAAATTTAGTATCGCACGACCAGGCTGAAAAGTAACCCAATGCACCATTGTTGAAATTTGATATAGGGTTAGCAGGCGCCGGTGATCCGGGATTCAGATCAGCAACATCTCTGAGCGTTGAAAAGTATTTCCAGACAGGCTTATCAATTGCCATCATTTCTATATATACTCTGTCGTTTTTGCTGAAGCGCTGATCTCTGAGTCTTACATGAATAAACTTTCCGTCTAAACCGCTATCGTCGAAAACAATCAGATTAACGCCGGTAGACATCAGCTTTCCGTTTTTATATAAATTAATCCGGTAATAATTTTCTTTTCCCGGGGGATCTTCAAAGAAAAGATTGATCCTGTACCACTCTTCATAAAATCTGGTCTTTTCATATTTTTCATATCCGACAGAATCAATGCGTACCTTCGGATTGAGAAAGCTTACAGCTGAATACAACATATCGTTATATCTGACAGAAAGCTTATAACTATTACCCGGAACTGCAGAAATCATATCATAAATATACAAACCTTTCTCCTTCTCTTCGATCGAAAAAACATTTCCCTCACTGTCTTCCAGACTAACAATTGCTCCACTTATTTTCTGAAGTTGTCCGTTTCCAAAATAACTGCCTGTTTCTGAAAGCTTTACTTTCACCGTGCTGTCATTCAACGAAAGATTACCTTCAATAACCAGTGTGGGACCGGCATCATTAAGATCAACGTCAATTATCTTTTCACACCTTGTCAGTAACAGCAGCATTACTGCGGAAATAATTAATAACAAATTATTTAATCTTAATTGTACCATATATCCAATTCCGGTTTTAACGGAGATAAATTATATCTGTTTTAAAGGCGGTTACTTAGAACCTGAACCTGTAACTAATTGAAGGAATTGCCCTAAAAAGGGAAATCTGCACAGCTTCTGTCTCCCCGGGAAAGTTTTCCTTCTCTCTAAAATCAATAAAATAAGCATTTTGATGTGCATATGCATTATATATTGAAAAAAACCAGCTCGACTCAACCTTTTCTGTTTTTTTCAATTGCCAGACAAGCCCTGCATCTAACCGGTGATAGTCGGGCATCCTGTAGCCGTTACGTTCGGTATAATAACCTACCGTTGTATCTTCAATTTCATATTTTCCGCTGGGAAAAGTAACAGCATTACCTGTATAATAAACCCAGGTAGCCGATAATTTTAATTTTTTACTTAAATCATATATTGCTACAACCGAAAGATCATGTGTCCTGTCATGTCTTGCGGGAAAAGGATCCCCATTACTGATCTCATCGAATTGTCTCATGGTGCGCGACCATGTATAACTGATCCAGCCATTAACCCTCCCTCTTTTTTTCTTAATCATAAATTCACTTCCATAAGCCCAGCCTCGTCCAAATACCAGTTCCGACTCAACAGTAGAATTATAAATAAGATTAGCGCCATTTTTATAATCTATCTGATTTTGTAAATTTTTATAATATATTTCAATTGACGATTCATACTCATTTTGTCTGAAATTTTTAAAATATCCAAGTGAAAACTGGTCTGATATCTGTGGCTTAACATTATTGCTGCTAGGAAGCCACAGGTCAGTTGGTGTTGTTGTGGTTGTGTTGGTAAGCAGATGAAGAAACTGGTATATCCTGTTATAGGAAGCCTTAACGGAGTTTTGACTGTTAAACAGATAGTTTACAGCCAGGCGTGGTTCAGGTCCGCCCTGAGTTTTATAAAATTTTCTTTGAGTAAATTCTGTTATATTTATTAAATCTCCCGACTTATTAAACTCGTAAAATTCACCCGGACCTATATTACTGAAAAGAGAGTACCTTATCCCATAAAATAGTTTAGCTTTGTCCGACAAATTATGATTATTGGAGATATATGCCACCCACTCTATCGCCCGGCGTTTGGAAATATCTTCAGGTAAAATAATAGTTGTCATTTCATTAACTGTTATCTTTCCCGGCAATATAACGTGATATATTACATTGGTCCCAAACTTTATATTGTATTTTGGATTTATATAAAATGAAAAGTCATGTTTAATATTCAGGTCTTGTATATTCGATCGTATATCGATATCTAAATTGCGCCTTAGCCCAATATTATACGAATAGTTACTCAAAATCAGAGAGGTATTTAAAAACAGCCTGCTACTGAAGATATGATTCCATCGAAGTGTTCCTGTTATGCTCCCCCAGTCAAACCCAAATTCCTCTTTATATCTGAAATCATCGCGACCGAAATATCCCGACAGGTAGAGACGGTTTTTATTGTCTATTTTATAGTTTGTCTTCACATTCAGATCATAAAAGAAAAGGCCTGAATTGCTGATATCTTCATCTTTTGAAAAATTCAGAAACAGATCTGCATAAGTTCTGCGCCCGCTAATCATAAATGAACTTTTCTCTTTTTGTAACGGGCCTTCAATAGTTAAATTTGACGAGATAAGACCAATATTGCCTGCTACTCCATATTGTTTAAGATTCCCTTCTTTCATCTGGATATCCAATACTGAAGAGGCGCGTCCTCCATATTCAGGAGGAATTGCACCTTTTAAAAGGGATGCACTTGTAATTGCATCTGAATTGAATACAGAAAAAAAACCAAGAAGATGAGAAGCGCTATAAACAGGAGCTTCATCTATCATTATCAGATTTTGATCTATTCCCCCTCCCCTTACGTGAAAACCGGCATTACCTTCACCTGAAGATTTAACACCGGGAGTTAACTGTAATGTTTTCATTACATCTCTCTCACCAAATATGACAGGAATACTTTCGATCTGACCGGGAGTCATTTTTACTCTCCCCATTTCAAGAGAGCTTATATTTCTATCAGCTTTTTCGCTTGTAATATCAATTTTTTCCAATTTATAAACAGCTCTTTCAAGTTCAATGTCAAATATTGTGTTTTTATCTATTTCTAAAGGGATGGTAATAGATTTATATCCGATATACTGAAATCTTACTGAGTACTTTCCTTCAGGAACAGAAATGGAATAGAACCCGTAAGCATTGGTAGTTACGCCGGTATAAGGGGCCTCTTCAATTAAGATTGTAGCACCGGGAAGATTTTCACCGCTGACAGCATCAGAAATATTTCCACTAAGCACATATTGTGATTGCGCATTGATATTGGTGGCAATTATTAATAATATTAAAAAAAATATAAGCTTACTGGTCATCACAATTTATTCGGGGCTCAAAAATAGTAATAAACTTGTTCGTTAATAAATTATTACTATTTTTGGTCACCTTTTTTCAGGCATTATAGCAGAAATGATACTTAATAAGATAGCAGTTTCTATCCTTATATAAGAAAATCGCATAGAGACAGTTATTTTAACTGTTTGATAACTGGCAATTTAAAATATATTAACAGATAAGACGAACATCCCGATTAAGATCGGGTAAAGAAGAATGATTAAAATTTTTCTTTTGAAAGTGAAGAACGAACGATTCTTTTGATTAAAATGAGAATTTTTAAATTTTTAATTAGTTTATATTCAGATAATTACAAAATTATATTTAAATGAAAATTTATAAAACCGAACAAATAAGAAATATTGCTTTAACAGGTAATGCCGGTAGTGGGAAAACCACCCTTGCAGAGGCCATGCTGTTTGAGGGTGGAGAAATTAAAAGAAAAGGTGAAGTGGCTGCAAAAAACACAGTTTCAGACCACAACCTGATCGAACAGGAATATGGCAATTCAGTGATGTCAACTCCCATGTATGTTGAATATAACGGATTTAAAATCAATATTTTAGATAATCCCGGCATGGATGATCTATGCGGCAGTGTTATATCATCTTTAAATGTTACTGACCTGGCTGTAATGGTAATTAATGCAACAAACGGAGTTGAATCCGGTACGGAAAGTGCTGCACGTCACGCCGAAGCTGTTGGTATACCAATGATGTTTGTTTTCAATCAGCTTGATCATGATAACTCAAATTTCGACTCAGCTCTCGACCAGTGTAAAAACAGCTTTGGAAATAAAGTTACGGTTGTGCAATATCCTTTTGATGCAGGCCCGGATTTCACTTCTATCATCGATGTTCTTAAAATGAAGATGTTCAAATATAAAGCAGATGGTGGGAAACCTGAAATACTTGATATTCCGGCTGCTGAACAGGATAAAGCAGAATCTCTTCATAATGAGTTAATTGAAATGGCTGCTGAAAATGAAGAAGCTCTGATGGAACTCTATTTTGAAAAGGGCTCCCTATCTGAAGAAGAAGTGTATAAAGGATTAAAACTGGGAATGCTTCAGCGTGATCTTTTTCCGGTATTATGTGTAGGATCCAAAAAAGATATCGGCATTGGGCGATTGCTTGAATTTATTACAAACAATGCACCTGCACCGGATGAAAGACCGGCACGTGCAATTGTTAAGGGGAAAGAATTAAAAACAGCAGAATCGGAGCCGCCTGCCCTTTTTGTTTATAAAACGGCAGTTGAGCCTCATGTAGGCGAAATTACCTACTTTAAGGTTATGTCCGGCAAAATTGTTGAAGGATTTGACCTGGTAAATACCAATTCAAACAATAAGGAACGCTTATCACAAATCTATATTTCGACAGGTAAAACAAGAACTAAGGCAGAACAATTAATTGCAGGCGATTTTGGCTGTACGGTGAAGCTTAAGGAGACTAAATATAATCATACTCTTACCACTAAAGATACCGGCACGAAGTTTGAACCAATTAAATTTCCAAATTCAAAACATACCATAGCTATTAAAGCTGTTAATGAATCGGATGATGAAAAGGTTGGAGAAGCATTGAATAAAATCAAATTCGAAGATCCTACATATGTTATTGAGTATTCAAAAGAATTAAAGCAGCTTTTAGTGCATGGGCAGGGTGAATATCACCTTAATATCCTAAAATGGTATTTTGATAATGTTTATAAGATCGAAGTCAACTATATTCAGCCCAAAATTCCTTATCGTGAAACAATTACCAAATTTGCACAAGCAGACTACCGTCACAAAAAACAGTCAGGCGGTGCAGGACAGTTCGGTGAAGTTCATATGATAATTGAGCCATATGACGAAGGTTCTGAGCCCCGGACCTCATTTAAGATAAACGATAAAGAGCTTAAATTATCAATCAGGGATGTTCAGGAACATACTCTCTTATGGGGAGGTAAATTGATTTTTACAAATTGTATTGTTGGTGGTTCTATTGACGGACGCTTTCTGCCTGCTATTCTTAAAGGAATAATGGAAAAAATGGAGGAAGGACCTCTGACAGGTTCCTATGCAAGAGACATCCGCGTATATGTTTATGATGGCAAAATGCACCCGGTCGATTCAAATGAGATATCTTTCAAGCTGGCAGGCAGAAATGCCTTTAGTAAAGCTTTCAAAAATGCCAGTCCTAAAATTTTGGAGCCAATATATAATCTTGAAGTATGGGTGCCTGCAGACAGAATGGGTGACGTGATGAGTGACCTGCAAGGGCGCCGGGCAATGATAATGGGTATGGGTTCAGAAAAAGGATTGGAAAAGATTTCAGCTAAAGTGCCACAAAAAGAGATGTTCAGATACTCTACTTCACTAAGTTCAATCACAGGAGGAAGAGGACTTTTCAGTATCTCTTTCGACAGATATGAGAAGGTTCCTGCAGAAATTCAGGATGAGCTTCTTAAAGCTTACGAAGAGGAACAGAACGACGAATAATTTTAAAGTAAAAGGCAATAAACAGCCGGCATTGAATTGCAGTTTTGGCAAAGTATTTGCCCGTATGGTCAATGAAAGCTACAAACTGCATTTTCTCTTTTTTTTGCTGTCCAGCAAGATATAGTTGCGATATTCAAATAACCTGATTCCTGTAAGTTTTTCAAACTTATATAAAAATTTGTACTTAAATTTCATATTGATCCTGTTCAGGTCGGCATCCATATACCAGCATAAACGGTTGATCCTCTCTTTCATCACTGCAGGATGGGTGCCTTTGAATTTTTCAAGGGAGTCATAATTTTCACTATAGTTAAATTCACAATTAACCCTGTTTTTATCTGCAATTTCAGAATGCTCCCCATTATAGTACTGTTTCACTCCGTCTACTTTTTGCTGCATAAACCGGGGAGGCCGCACCCAACCGTAATGGTATATTTCAGCAGGAATTTTAACTACTTTCAATTTACGGCCATTTTTTCTGAATCCCTGTGCATCCCGATATGACCGAATCGATTTGTCATTCCGGATAACTCTTATTTCATTGCGGTACCATCTCCGCGAATCGGCTACATAACCGTAAGTTCCATAAAAATGTCTGAACCCGAACAGCAGTCCGTCAACCTCCCTGTTCATAAGATTTTTTTGCATCGATTCCCTGATCAGAGACAGATATTTTTCATGTACCGCCTCATCACCCTGAATATAAAAACACCAATCATATCCGGAGGGAACAGCATCGAATGCTTTATTAGTTTCTGCAGCATACACTTCTCCCCCTTTCTTTAAGGTTTCATCCCAAACGGTATCTACTATTGTTATTTTTCCGGGATCAATATTTTCAATTATTTTCCGGGTGTCATCATCTGAATAACCAACTGCTGCCACAAAGTGATCGCATAAAGGTAATACGGAAGTTATGGCTTCAACCACAGGAAAGTCAAATCTGACTGCATTTTTTATAAAAGTAAATCCGCAAACTTTCATTAACCAGTTATACTGTGATTTAATTATTACTATTTTCCGGCACTAAGGCAACACTTATATAATTTTTAAAATTGAAATATTTTTTAAAAGCTTTTTTAACCGACCTGAGAGTGATTTTATCAAATAGCGCATTATAAGTTCCGAATTCTGAAAAATCTCCCTCTTTCAGATAATATGTATTGCTCAGAAGATTTAACCAGTAACTGTTTTCTTTCATAGCCACCTCCCTTTCTCTCATCATTTTTTCCTTAGCTTTGTTTAATTCTTCTTTCGAGGGTCCTTTTTTAAAAAATGTTTTAATCTCCGAAAAGACTGCATTTTTGATCTCTTCCCTCTTAACAGGATCTGTTCCATAATAGATAGCAACTGTATACTCTTCGTCTGCATATTTGGAAGTCGACGGCTTAGCACCTATAGAGTATGCACTGCTCTTATCTTCGCGTATCACTTCAAGCAACCTTGTTGTTAAAATTTTTCCCATTGCATCAATCAACATTACATTTTGAGAAGAGTATTTAAAATCGCCATGAAACACAATATATTGGATACACTTATCTTCTTGTCCTTTTTTTACAATTTTTTCAACAATCCCCGGCGGAGGATTAATTTGCAAATTCTTCCAGGCCTCTTTATATTCCATAGAAGGTATACTTCCTATATATTTTTCAAACAGAGGTCTGACTGTTGCAGTATCTATATTACCTACAAAGAAGAAAACAAAGTCAGAGGCATTTTTAAATCTGTCTCTTCCTATCAGCTTTATGCGTTCAAAGTCAGCTTCATTTAATAATGTTGCATTCATCGGACGGGCCCGTTTATGGTAATTGGCCAGAACTGTCTCAAGGGTATCTTGTATGGCAGCTTCAGGAGATAAAGCCCTATTTTGAAGTATACCGGCCATTCGTGACATAAACGACCGGAAAGTAGTCTCATCAAAGCGAGGTTCCGTAAAATAGAGATATAGCATCTGCAGAAGTATCTCAAAATCATTGATCGATGAATTACCCGTGAAGCCCTCTCTAAGTTCAGAAATAAAAGGGCTAATTGTTAAAACTTTGTCGGCAAGTATCTTATCCAAAGTAATTTTATCAAATTCACCCACGCCGCTCAATTCCATGATTTTTGAAGCAAGATCTGCTGAAATATCATCATCTGCACCATACAGGGAGGTGCCTCCCGGGCTCCAGGCATTGAATAATATCTCATCGTCTTTAAAATCTGTTTTTTTAATTATCACCTTTGCACCATTTCCAAGGGTCCATTCAACAGCATCAACCTTTTCAATATAACTTTCATTAACTATCCTGCTACCCGGCAGCTCGTTTATTATCAAAGGTATATCATCATCAAAATCCTCGTATTGTTCCAAATCTGCCTCTTCCAATTCATTAAGCAATATTAAAAGCTCTTCTTCACCGGGTAATTTTGTTTTTTCTGTTTCAGGGGCATTTATAACTATTACCCGGTTCTCTTTGGTTATCCAGTTTACTGCCAATTGGTTAACCTCTTCAAGTTCTATTCCCGGCAAAAATGTCTTATAATATTCATACTCTTTTTCAATCCCCGGAAAAGGCTCTTCGGTAAGAAGAAAATTACGTTTATACTCTTCTGCAAAATTTTTGGATCCTTGCTGATCCCGCTCATTGTAGAGCTTTTCAATCCGGGAAATAAGAGCTCTTTTATTTCTTTCAAGTTCGGTTTTTGTAAACCCGTATCTTTTAATTCTCTCATTTTCGCTAAGTACAGCTTTCAATCCCTCCTCAATTTTATCATTATGACATATTGCAACTGACTGATATACACTTTTAGGTCCAAAAAGATTACTGAATACAGACTGTCCGATAATAAACGGAGGTTCTGCTTGCTGAGATTTTTCAGCCAGCCGGTTATTTATCATAGTATTATATAAGCCATATAGTATTGACTGTCTGTAATCTCCCACTGTCTTGCTTATATTTAGCGGATGCTTATAAAAAAGATATGCAATTGAGTATTGAGCCTCTTTATCTGTAACAATACTAATCAATGTCTCTTTGTGGTCAGGAATATCAAAATATTTTTTTTCTCTGGGATTTTCAGCTGCCGGTATTTGCGAAAATTTCTCTATTATCTTTTGC
Organism: uncultured Prolixibacteraceae bacterium; assembly: GCA_964563975.1. Classification (GTDB taxonomy): domain Bacteria; phylum Bacteroidota; class Bacteroidia; order Bacteroidales; family Prolixibacteraceae; genus JAAYJR01. The sequence continues at coordinate 31,494 of CAZLZJ010000011.1, read as the reverse complement.
ACTATTTCATCTCTATCGAAATCTCCCACAGCAATTACAGCCTGTAAATCAGGCCTGTACCAATCTTTACGAAACCTGCGAAGAGTTTCGGGAGAACCCTCCTCGATAATTTCAATTTTCCCTATTGGTAATCTTTCTGCATACTTTGAGTTATGCAGAAAAACAGGCAACCATATTTGCTGCATTCTAAAATTTGCATCTCTCCCTCTGCGCCACTCTTCCCTGATAACACCACGCTCTTTTTCTATCTCTTCATCTGCATCAGTAACCTGACATGCCCAATCATAAAGTACTTGTAACCCTTTGTCAAGATATAGAGATGTATCCAAAGGGATTTTAAGCATATAAACTGTCTCATCAAAATTAGTATATGCATTTATCTCGGGCCCGAACTCCATTCCAATAGATTCAAAATAGTTTACCAGCTCATTTTTGGGGAAATTTTTTGTTCCGTTAAAAGACATATGCTCGACAAAATGAGCTAATCCCTGTTGATCATCATCTTCATCAATCGATCCCGCTTTGACCGCCAGCATCAGCTCTGCCCTGTTGGCAGGCTTTGAATTGGATCTTACATAGTAAGTCAGTCCGTTGTGAAGAACACCTTTGGTAACTTTTGGGTCCTCTTTTATTGGTAAGCTCAAATCTGTCACCGGCTGTGCTTCTGCACTAACAAAAAAGAAAAGAGCAGCTAAGAAAAATAGATATTTCATACATAAATTAATTTAAATAATAGATTGAACAACTGTTGCAAAGCCGTCTTCTTCATTTG
>CAZLZJ010000011.1:3634-30622 GCA_964563975.1 uncultured Prolixibacteraceae bacterium | reverse complement strand
AAATTAATTTAAATAATAGATTGAACAACTGTTGCAAAGCCGTCTTCTTCATTTGCAGGCACTTCTGTATATCTGCCTCTTACCTCTAAAGGAGCATTTCTTGTAACAAAAGAGCATGCAGTGAAGTCAAGAAGATCAATATCATTATAATCATTCCCTACACCACAGGTTTCGTCAGGATGAATATTAAGCATATCGCATAAAATATTTACACCACAACCTTTTGATACTGAGTGATGGAAAACCTCAACCCAAATAAACCCGGCTGTAACAGGAGAAGAAGAGCGGATTACCCTTATCTCCTTGCATAGTGATTCAATCTCTCTTTTTAAGTTTGTAAATTTATATTCATTCTCCGGGATAATAAGAAGGAACTGACACAATTCCTCATTAATCCGGCCTGTTTCAGGCAATGGCTTAGCACTTGAATTATGATATGACAGATACCGGTTAAATTCATCACAATAACCATCACCTTTATGATACCAAAGGTTATTATTATCAGGAACTGCTGCAAAAACATAAAAATTGTATTTTTGAGCTATAAAATGGTCAAGCAGTCTGGCAGCAGACTCCCGGTTCATATTTCTTGCATAGATATTCTTTTTATCTCTCCAGTTATATATACCTGCACCTGATGAATAAACTATAAAATCAAAAGGAACTTCCGGGTGTATTACTTCTGATACTTTATGCAAATTCCTGCCTGTAGCAACAACACGTAATATATTTTTAGTACCTAAGGTATGCAATGCTTTCAGGTTCCCGGCACTTATGGAACGGTCATTTTTCAAAAAAGTTCCATCCAAGTCAGTGGCTACAAGCCTAACATAATTAGTTTTAAAATCAGGTTTCATTGTTACTGCAATATCTTTTTAATTTTCAATTACATATCTCAACTGATCAAGCATAATAGGAACATCATCCCTATCAACTCCCTGCCTGATTAAATGAGACAGATCTTCATCAAAAACTTCCATAAACTCACTTTCCGTAAATCCTGTTCCAGATACAGACCTTGCATAGTACTCAAGCGCCTCTTTTCTTTTTCCCAGGCTCCACTGAACATGCCCCATATTCATATAATCATACTTGTTGGGTTTATCTTCAATAAGCTTTCTGAAGTACTTTTCTGCCTGCTCCTTTTTTCCCGTTAAAAATGAACACCAGGCAATCGGCCTCCAAACCTTTTTATTTCCGGGGGCAAGGTACTCCACCTTAAAATAACATTTCAGGGCTTCATCAAACTTATCAAGTTCAAGCAAACAATGCCCTATATTAAGCTGATTGTTAAGATTTTCAGCATCTAAAATTTCGGCCGATTTATAATACTCCAAAGCTTTTGCAGGCTGTTTGAGATTCCGATAGCAAAAGGCAATCTTTTTAAAATTCCAAAGTCTGTTAATATCAAATAGTTCCGCCTTCAGGTAAGCATCAAGTGCTTTTTTATAATTGCCTGATTTTTGATAACAAAAAGCAATTTTCTGATATAATTCACCCGACTTTTCTTCCTGCAGAAGATATTCATAAATCTCTTTTGCCTCTTCAAAATAATTTTTTGCAAAATAATATTCGGAAATATTGCGTAATATACCCCTGTCCTCTTTAAGTATGTCACTTAATATTACCTTATTGTGAAAATCAAAACGCCAACTGAAAATATCTTCAAAATCAGCTTTTCGGGGAAATAGTTTATAGAATCTGTAAAGGTCTTGAATATATTGATTGGAGATAAACTCTGACCTGCGCCCGGGGTCAATTATCTCTTCATCTTTTTTCAGCTCATTAAATTGTTCCATCTCATTTTTCATTCCGCTAACCATAAACTCCAAATTATCTTTTGGCAGATTGCGAATGCTTAAGCAAAAAGAGTATTTATCGGAATTGCATAAAATAGGAGCCGAGCTGATAGTTTCAATAAACCTGCCTGTTACCTCATCTGAAATATCAATTGCTGCAGATAATTCGGGGTTTTCAATAAAAAACGGAATAAACCAATTTGCTGTCTCCTGAAAAAAGGCAAACGACTTAAGCATTGAAAAAGAACCCATAAATATGTCAGCTCCCTCCAGTTGCAGCTCAGAAAACTCTTCCATTTTATTCATCAACCCGGGTGAATCTTCAAAAATTTTCTCCCATTCAGGGTTTCTGTCCTCACCCGGCTCATCCTCCAATAAACTTTCAAGATTTATTTTATTTTTAAGATTCGGGCTTATCCTTATCATCTCAGGGATAATCTCATCTCTAATAATTTTTTGCAGCTTTTCAGTTTCTCTGCTTCTGATTAACTGAATTATGATCCTATCAAGATTTTGTTTAAAATCCGGATTTTCATCAAGTATTTTTAATCTGCCGGCAAGTGACGGATAATTCAAAAGTCTTCGGTCATATTTAAACAGATTTAGAAGTAACCCCGTCAGAGCCCTCTGCTTCAGCTCTTCTTCCTCATTATCGAAAAGGATAAATAAAATTGAAAATTTCTCTTCATCAAAGAATCTTTGCAGGCTGAGTATTAAAGCTGAAATTAAAAGAGATTTATAAGGAATCATAATCAACGGACTAAGAAAATATTCAAGCAGTGCCTCTTTTTCATCTATGCTGAACTTATCCCTGAACCAGATATGATAAAACAGTTTATAAATTTTCTTTTGAAAACTTCTCCGGCTTTTGTCATCTATTTTATAATTTTCAACAGACGAACTAACTTCATAATCAATACAAAGATTTTCTAATTCAGCTATATATGATCTAAGGTCATTAATTGCGTTTTTATTAAAAATTCTTTTCTTCTCATATTCAAATGACGGTGAAAATTTCAGCCTGGCAGCTTCATGCAATTTATCTGCAAGCTCAAATACCGAAACGATCAGCCTGTGATATACTTTCTGCCGTTCAGGATCATTAATCCCTTCAACTGTATATTTCAGCATATAGTGGTATGTCTCTTCAAGGTTTCTGTACTCATCATTATATACTTCCAGATTATTGCCGGCGATAAGCTTTTCCAAAAGATCAAAAGCAGGTTTTAATTTCCGTTCAGCCAAAAATTGACAAATATCATCATATTTTATTTTAAGCTCACTTTCTGTCATAACAGCTTTTATAATATCTAAATCTTCTTATATCTCAAAAACTAAACCAATTTTTAATTAAGGCGCTTATCCGAGGATAGGGAGCTAAGCCTTTTATAATTTAAAGAATCAACAATTATCAATCAAAATGTTTTGATACGGATTTCGATATTGTTTAATCCCGCTTTTAACCTTATACTCCCATGTGAAAGGTCAACCTCTTCCCCATTCAGAGTAACCACACTTTGTGGCAAAAAGTCAGTAATGAATTCACCTGCCATATTGGCCGGCAGTTTTACAAAGTATTTTTTATGCTTATTATCAACCATCTCATATTTGCCTTCAATTTTTCCTCTTATTGTTGGTACTACAATTGAGCTGTTCTCTAAGTTACCCATTTGCGGGTTGACAGTAACTAAGCCAAACCCGGGAGTCAAAGGCCTTATTCCCCACAGCCATCTTGGAATTATATTTGCAGGCACTGCACCCCAGGCATGATTCCAGTCAGAATTGGGCTTATACTTCATATCCCAGGCCTCCATGGTAATTGTAGATCCTGTTTTTATCATATTCCACCAGCTTCTTTCACTTTCAGACCTCATCAGATCAAGAGCATAAAGGCTTTCTCCTGCTTTATAGAGCCCTTCAAGGAGGAATTGGGCTCCATAAACACTGCACGCCATGCCCCTTGATTTTACAAAATCCACCACTGAATTTTTATATTTTTCAGGAACAATATCAAATGCCAGAGGCAGCATATTAGAGTGAAGTGACGAATGGTCTGACCCTTCTCCATCGATATATACTCCTTTCTGCCGGTCAAACAGCTTTTCATTGATCGATTTTTTTACTTTTGATGCCATATAGTGAAATTCATCCAGATCTTCAGGTTTATTAAGCAACCCGGCAACTTCAGCCATTATTTTCATATTCTCATAAAAAAAGCAATTTACAACTGTATTTACGGGCAACATCTGATGGCCATCACTTTCACCCTTCGGGTCAGCAAGGTTCCAGCCTGTTCCCTTTTGAGACTGAGGCCAGTCAACAATATCACGCAACCTTCTTGTAGTATCTGCAAATCCGATTTTGCTCATGAACTCACCGGTAATTTTTCCGGTTTGAGTGCTGATCAATCCATCTTCCCGTGCCAGTTCCTTCAAAGTTTTGTTTTTCAGCATCTCATAATACTCTTTAATCAGTTTGGCATCTCCCGTATATTTGTAATCTTCTATAACCATTAATATTGTGTGCAATAACCATTCTGTCGGCCATGTAGGATGATCCATAAAGTATTCAATGGTTTGTCTGCCCATAGCATATTCCCGGTCTGTACAATAATGACCAAGCTGGTTAATATAAGCATCAGCTTCATAGGGTATCCTTTCCCTGTCACCATCTATATAAAGGCCTGTAAATGACGTTGCTTTCATACTATATTTACAAATATCCCATACCTGATCAAGTATCTTATCAGAACTGGTAAAGCTACTTTGGGCATAATCAAAATAATGAAAAAAGGCTTTTTGTTTAATATCTTCAGATTTGATATTTTCAGAAGCATTATCAATTTCACAATATCTGAAAGGAAAGACCACTCCAAATGAATCAGGAAGTAATATTGCATCACCCTCCGTATTTCTTCTATCAGGAGGCAGGGCTAATGTATAGTTTTGTTTATCAGGTGTTACATTAAGAGTTACCTCCTGAAACCTGATTGAGCCACCGGGATTTATGTCAATCTTTCCGTCAGATAATTTCTCACCTAATCTAAAAGTTAATATTTCCCGTTTTTTTGCCTGATAACGCAGTTCAATTGTTCCAAAAGCATCCTTCCCGAAATCAATAAAATAGCTACTTTCAGAGTTCTTTTTAAAGCTGAAAGGAGAGATTCGTTCTATCAGGAAAAAATTTTTTGAAGAGACTGTTCCTTCAAAAGAGCCGGTACAAAATTTTTGCACCTCCGAATAGCCTGACAGCCTGTTGTCACTGTCAAATATCCTTACCTTCCAATAGTAATCCGTATTTGGTTTAAGAGGCTCTCCTCCATGTTTTAAATTCACGGAGATATTATTCATAACCTGCTTACTGTCCCATATATCCCCAATATCACTGTCAATATTTGACTTGTCTGATGAAACAAGAATTTGATATCCCTTTTGATAAACTGCCGCATCCGGTACAATCCAGCTATATGCCGGGCTGTTATCATTAATTCCGGTTTTTTCAGGCTCTCTTATATATTCAACCATAAGTCCGTAAGGTACATCTGGATATTTGCCGGAATACCTTTCGGTTAAATTGCCGGATATTATTCCGTTGGATGAAACCGGCAACAAAAATATCAGAAGTAAACTTTTCAGTCTGTTTTTTAACATATTCATTACTCTTTTTTCTGGTTTATTGATAATTCTGATAAAATTATCTGTCTGCATATCTCTTTTTCAATTTTACCCTAAAATAAATCAACTAAAATATAAGATTTATACTAATATAGTATAATCCTTCAAACATACCGGCAATATTTACCTTGAATATTCTGCCTTTTCAAAAATTTTAACTATTGACTTATATGTTCATAAATTTTATTTAAATAAGTGTTATACAATATGTTGAATTCACTTTTTCAAGAAAATTTTTCTTATTAATTTGGTTGCGATTTGTGAATTATATTGTGTAATTTAAAATTTATTGTGTTATGGTAAATAAAATAACCAGCCTTGCGGAGTACTTACAAAAGTACCGGGAAAGTGTTGCAGATCCTGATCAATTTTGGGGAAAAATAGCAGAAAGTCATTTTTGGAGAAAAAAATGGGACAGAGTCCTTGATTGGAAGTTTGAAGGAAATGGTGCGCCTGATGTAAAATGGTTTATAAACGGTAAATTAAACATTACCGAAAATATTTTCGAGCGAAATATGTGCATGAGAAAAGACCAGATTGCAATTATTTGGGAGCCCAATGATCCTAAAGAAAAAGAAATTAAGCTCACTTATGGTGAGTTGTTTGATAAAGTCAGGCAATTTGCCAATGGATTAATAAAACTTGGAGTTAAAAAGGGAGACAGGGTTGCGATTTATCTGCCTATGGTTCCTGAGCTGGTTATTTCGATGCTGGCCTGTGCCCGGATCGGTGCCATCCACTCAATTGTGTTTGCAGGTTTTTCAGCAACTGCCCTTGCTGACAGAATTAACGATGCCAAATGCAATATACTGATCACCTCTGACGGGGGGTTCAGGGGAACAAAATCAATACCAATGAAAGCTATTGCTGATGAAGCTGTAGATACTTGTCCGTCCATAAAAAATGTTATCGTACTGGAACATGCAAAAATAGATGTTAAAATGACCGGAGGCCGTGATCTGTGGTGGCACGACATTGTAAAAGGAGTGGGAACCGACAATAAAGCTGTGGAGACAGATTCGGAAGATACACTGTTCATCCTTTATACTTCAGGTTCTACAGGTAAACCCAAGGGAGTGGTTCATACCATAGGAGGCTATATGGTTTTTGCGGAATATACATTTAAAAATGTGTTTCAGTACAGTGAAGGCGATATATTTTGGTGCACGGCAGATATTGGCTGGGTAACCGGACATACATATATTGTTTACGGACCGCTTTTGACAGGTGCTACTTCAGTTATGTTTGAAGGGGTACCGACATATCCCGATGCAGGAAGATTCTGGGATGTTGTCGATAAATATAAAGTTACACAATTTTATACCGCTCCCACCGCTATTCGTGCCCTTATTGCACAAGGAAACCAATGGGTTACAAATCATGATCTATCTTCAATCAAAGTACTTGGAACAGTCGGTGAACCAATAAATGAAGAGGCATGGCGTTGGTATCACGATGTCGTGGGCAAAGGGCGGTGCCCTATTGTTGACACATGGTGGCAAACAGAAACAGGGGGAATCTTAATATCCCCGCTTGCCGGAATCACACCTACCAAACCATCACTGGCAACACTGCCCCTGCCCGGTATTCAGCTTGCTTTGGTTGACCATGAAGGAAATGAGCTTAAAGGCAATAGTGTAGAAGGAATTTTATGTGTAAAATTTCCATGGCCGGGAATGCTTAGAACAACTTACGGTGATCATAAACGATGTTTTCAGACCTACTTTTCATCTTTCAGGAACCTCTACCTGACAGGCGATGGAGCCAAACGGGATGAAGAGGGGTATTACAGAATAATTGGCAGAATAGATGATGTAATCAACGTTTCCGGCCATAGAATCGGCACTGCTGAAGTAGAAGATGCAATCAACCAGCATCCCAAGGTAATCGAATCGGCAGTGGTAGGATACCCTCACGATATTAAGGGAGCCGGGATCTATGCCTATGTAATTTGTGATGATTTGTCGGACAATGACATGTTAAATATTGAAAATGAAATCAGGGATACTGTTAATAAATTTATCGGGCCAATTGCCAAACCTGATAAAATTCAGATTGTTAACGGACTGCCAAAAACACGCTCCGGTAAAATTATGAGAAGAATACTCAGAAAGATAGGCGAAGGTGATGCCACTAACCTTGGAGATACCTCCACATTGTTGGATCCGGGCATCGTTGATGAGATCATCAGTGGTGCTAAAGTGCCGGTAAAACGCTAAGCAAAACTAATCCAAAAACACTTCTAAATGGGTTCAGGTAAATAAAAAATTTTAAACGGATGAACAATACAAAAACTATGAACAGATGGCTGGTTGTTGCAGGTGCAATACTTATACAATTAGCCTTAGGAGCTATTTATGCCTGGTCAGTATTTACCCCGCATCTTACTGATCCGGATGGAGTGTACAATTTTTCTGCCGGTGAAGCTGCATGGATCTTTTCAGCCGGATTATTTGTTTTTGCTCTTGTTATGATCTGGGCCGGAAGAAAACTTGCCACATTGGGACCCCGCAAACTTGCAATTGCAGGCGGCATCACTTTAGGTGCAGGATATGTGCTGGCAGGAATTTTCGGAAGCAGTTTTACAATGCAGCTTATTTTTATCGGAATTGTAGGAGGCGCCGGGATTGGACTGGCTTACGTGGTGCCAATCGCTGTTGGTGTAAAATGGTTTCCCGACAGAAAAGGAATGCTTACGGGACTGGCTGTTGCCGGATTTGGTTTTGGTGCAACTATCTGGGTTAAATGGGCCTGTTCCTGGTGGGGCGGACTTCTTAATACTTTACAGTTGCCGGGACTTGATGGTGTGAGGAGTGTATTTGTATTATACGGGATAATATTTGCAGCAATGATACTTCTTGGAAGTATTGTAATGAAAGATCCTCCAAAAAAATGGCTTCCCAAAGGGTATGAACCACCTGCTGTAAATTCTGTTAAGGCAACCGGGCAAATAAACTTTGACTCTCAGGAGATGCTGAAAACTCCTCAATTTTATATGCTGTTTATGACATTCGTATTTTCCGCACTTGCCGGATTGATGATTATTTATTGTATCAACCTCTTTGGCATCGATGCACTTACATTTTCTAAACTTGGTTCACTCAACAGGGGTAATTCCGATTTTAAAGCAACTGTCGAATGGGCAAGTTCTGTTGCCGGAACAGCCATGGCTGTTTATGCCATAATGAACGGGCTTGGAAGAATAATCTGGGGAGTGGTATCAGACAAAGCAGGGAGAAAACTTTCAATATTTTTAATGTGTTTATCACAGGGAGCAGTAATGTTTCTACTCTATTATTTAGGAGCACACACAGTTACCTTAGTAGCAGCTGCAGCAATTATCGGATTTAACTTTGGTGGTAATTTTGCACTTTTCCCGGCTGCCACTGCTGACTTCTTTGGTAACTCAACAGTAGGCAAAAATTATGGTTATGTATTTTTCAGTTACGGGATAGCAGGCGTTGCCGGTCCTCAGATCGCAGGCCTTTTTAAAGATGCTGCCATGGATGCTGATACACCTACTGCCTGGATTACACCGTTTATTATTGCAGGCGTTGTCTGTATGGCTGGAGCTATACTGATATTATTGACCAAAACGCCAAAAAAATAGAGTCTGATATTTTGCATAATTTGTTTTTTGGTAAATACAGTTACCTCAATATTAACCACTGAATATTTGATACAATTTTGTTCTTTTATTGGGGCAACAGAGGGTATATATTTTCAATTAATGTTATCAAACAGGTGAAATAATAGTTGTTTTTAAACATTTTATTTGAACTTTTGCACCTTCAAATTCTACCATAACAAATTAAAATATCATAACAAATGGCCATAAAAAAATTAGATAGTATTTTTAAACCCAAGAGGATTGCATTGATCGGGGTTTCAAATAAGCCTGACAGCGTAGGAGGAATTACTCTTCGGAACCTTGTGGGTGGAGGTTATAACGGAGTTGTCTATCCGGTTAATCCGAAAAGAGAAGCGGTTTTTGGAATTCCTTGTTATCCCGATGTAAAAAGTCTCCCCAAAGTACCTGATCTTGCTGTGATTATGACCGCAGCAAAAACTGTTCCTCAAATAGTCAGAGAATGTGGAGAAGTTGGTATTCACGGGATTATTATAATATCTGCAGGATTTAAAGAAGCAGGTGCTGAAGGAAAGGCTCTCGAGGAACAGGTAAAAGCAGAAAAAGATAAATTTCCCGATATGAGGATCATTGGCCCGAACTGTTTAGGTATATTGGTACCGGGTCAAAGTATGAATGCCAGTTTTGCAAACGGAATGCCGGAAAAAGGACATGTAGCTTTCATTTCACAATCAGGAGCTCTTTGTACCTCTGTTCTCGACTGGGCTTATGAAGCGCGTATAGGCTTTTCTTATTTCGTATCTATCGGAAACTCAATGGACGTAAATTTTGGAGATCTGATAGATTATTTCGGACAAGATCCCATTACAAAGTCTATTGTTCTTTATGTGGAATCATTATCATATGCCAGAAACTTTATGTCGGCTGCCCGTGCTTTCTCAAGAGAAAAGCCGATTATTGTATACAAATCCGGGCGTTTCCCGGAATCTGCAGCTGCAGCAGCATCACATACGGGTGCGCTTGCCTCTGAGGATTCGATTTATGATGCAGTATTTCGCAGAGCAGGGCTTGCAAGGGTTTATGAATTTGGGAACCTGTTCGATTTTACTGACCTTGTTGGCCGGAAAAGAATACCTAAAGGAAGCAGATTGGCAATTGTAACCAATGCCGGCGGTCCGGGTGTTATGGCTACCGATACATTAATTTCAATGGGGGGCAAACTTGTAACCCTTTCTGATGAAACCATGCAAAAGCTGAATGATTACCTGCCTCCTTTCTGGTCCCGCGGTAATCCGATCGATGTTCTGGGAGATGCTACTCCTGAAAGATTTGCAAGAGCAACCGAAATAGTTCTGGAAGATAAAAATGTAGATGCTGTTTTGGTGTTGCTGACACCTCAGGCAATGACTGCACCGACAGAAACGGCAGAAGCCATAGTGAAAATGTCAACAAAAACTTCCAAAACTATCATGGCAGCATGGATGGGTGGTGCAAGTATGCGTGAGGGTATACAAGTATTCAATCAGGCCGGAATTTCCAGCTACCCAACGCCGGAGCAGGCAATAGGTGCATTTATGACTCTTTCGCAATATGCTGAAAACCAGACAATGCTCTATGAAACTCCAAAGGAGATACCCGTTTCATTTCAATATGATTCTGATGTGCTTCGTGAAAAATATATCAAGGAAATATTTCCAAAAGCAAAAATACTTAATGAGGATGACTCAAAGATGCTTATCAATGATTACGGCATCGATACAACCCATCCCTTCCCTGCCGCCACCGAAGATGAAGCTGTGGCAATAGCCGCTAAAAAAGGATATCCTGTGGTATTGAAAATATACTCACCTGATATTACCCATAAATCAGACGTCGGGGGTGTGGCTTTAAATGTCAAAGATGAGGAGATGGTAAGGGCCAGCTTTAGAAATATGGTAAAAACAGCTGCAGAAAAACGTCCTGATGCAAAGATACTTGGTGTTACGGTACAGCGGATGGTAGATACCAAAGATGCTGTCGAGCTGATTCTTGGTATTAAAAAGGATCCGACATTTGGTACGGTAATGCTTGCAGGAATGGGTGGAACAACTGCCGAATTATTCAAAGATAAACGTCTTGAATTTCCTCCTTTAAACGAACGATTGGCAAGACAAATGCTTGAATCGCTGCAAATATATCCCTTGCTTCAGGGATATCGTGGAGCTCCTCCAAAAAATATTGACAAATTGGTTGAAGTTTTTATCAGAATGTCATACCTTGCTGCAGACTACCCGGAAATAAAAGAGCTGGATATAAACCCGCTCATTGTTTCACCAACCGACGTTATTGCTCTTGATGCAAGAATCGTTGTTGATGAGGAGGTACTTGGAAAATATGTAAAAGATTACTCTCACCTTATACTTCGCCCTTATCCTGAAAGGCTTATCAGAACAGCAAAGTTAAAAGACGGGTCAACCGTAACACTAAGACCTATTAAGCCCGAAGATGAACCTTTATGGCTTGAGCTTTTGGACAGTTGCTCAAAAGAATCAATATACCATCGTTTCAGGTATGATTTCTATTATGATTCGCATGAAGTAGCTTCTCAGTTCTGCTTTATTGATTATGACAGGGAAATTGCAATTGTTGCAGAAATTGAAGAGGAAGGGAAGAAAAAAATAATCGGTGTAGGCAGATTAATAGCTGATCCGGATGTAGAGATCATGGAATATGCAATTTTAATTACAGATGCATGGCAGAAAAAAGAGTTAGGTTTCATAATCACTAATTACTGTATAGAAATTGCAAAATCAAGAGGAATCAAAATTCTTGTTGCAGAGACTACACGAGATAATAAACCAATGATTTCCGTATTTAGAAAATTAAATTTCAAGATCAGGTTTAATGAAGATTCTACTGTGTCAGTCAGAAAAGAGATTACTAAAGAGGAAGAACCGGTAATAACTTAAAAACAATTTCAGGCAGGCAATTGCTTCGGTGATGGATAGTGAAAAAATTACAGAGGCTGTAAGACTTATACGGAATGCGAAGTACATGGTTGCTTTCACAGGTGCAGGGGTTTCAGTAGAGAGTGGGATATCTCCTTTCAGAGGTTCAGGAGGCTTATGGAACACCACCCACCCTATTTTTGTGGAAATTGAATATTTTCACAAAAAACCCCTTCAGGCCTGGAAAAAGTTGAAGGAGGTATTTTACGACAAGCTTGGTGATGCCGAACCCAATATTGCTCATCTTGTACTTGCAAAAATGGAAAAAAGAGGGTTTCTTGAATCTGTCATTACCCAGAATATTGATCATTTACATCAAAAAGCAGGAAATAAATATGTCTATGAGCTGCATGGCAGTTATCGCCGGCTTGTATGTACGGAGTGCAACTCTGAATATGATATGAGTTTTGCAGATTTAAACTATTTACCTCCTACCTGTTATATCTGTAAAGGAATATTAAAACCGGATATAGTATTTTTTAATGAACCTATTCCGGAATTTGCAAAAAAACGTTCTTTCGAAGAAGCAAAAAAAGCAGACTTGATTTTGATAATAGGTACACATGCAGAGGTTCTGCCTGCTGCGGAAATTCCAAAAATTGCAAAAGATACGGGAGCAAAAATAATTGAAATCAATATTAAACCTTCATTTTTCACTGACAGTATTACAGACCTTTTTATTGAGGCTAAAGCAACTGAAGCAATGGAAAAAATTGGCGAACAACTGTACCTCTGAATCTTTTACATTCAGTTTAACTGTATCCGGTGTTATAGCAAACCTGTTTCATAAATGTTGATTATCTTTTTCATTACACGTAATTTATGGGTGTAACGTTTCAAGTTTTCATTGAAAATTCCAAACTGATCCAAATTATCTACCCTTACTTTTCCTGATGCATGAATTATTTTATTTTGTCCCCAAATTATCCCGACATGAACAATATTCCCTTCATCGTCATCAAAAAAAGCCAGGTCTCCCGGTTCTGACTCGCCGGGATACCCAAATGATCTTCCTTCATTTATCTGCATTGAAGCATCACGTGGTATGCTAATACCTATCATTTTATAAACTATCTGGGAAAAACCGCTGCAATCAATTCCAAAAGGTGATCTTCCTCCCCATAAATATGGTGTATTATAATATTTTAATGCCTGGTTAATAACCATGTTGCGGGGATTTTTGAACTTACCATATAAAACCCTGCCGGGCGAATGATAAGTCTTGTCACCAACAGTGAATTCTTTCAGATAAGGTCTCCATAACGGAAGTGTGCTCCCGGCTGCAAGTATCAGATTTTGATTATCACCTGTTTTTACCAAGCTTATAATATCTCCGGAAACGGCAATCGGCTTTTTTTCAATCTTTCTATAAGTTTTCTCATCTATTTCGGTGATCATTTTACTGTCAATCCACCCCATATACCCATCCCATGCCAGTTTTACATGACACCAGCCAACCATTTCTTCCAATATCAGGAAATATTCACCAAATAATATCTGGGTTACCATCTCACTTTTTTCTGATGGCTCTTTTCTGACAGGTATGAGGCTTAAGCCGGATATTCCGTATTGCATTCAATAATTTTATTAACTTTATTTCAAAAATTTGATTATTACATTTTCCGGTTAACACAAATCTATAAAATTGCCATGAAATGAAAAAACAGAGCTCAAATTAATCAATACTAAATACAATTAGTAATTTTGTTGTTGTGTAAAAAAATGTCATTGTTCGACATTTTAATTAAACAGAACTCTTTATGATAAAAAATATTACACAAAAGATAAAAAGCTACACACTGATATTTTCATGGATATTTATATTCCTTTTGACTGCAGTACTGCTTTTTTTAATTTTGCCCGGTGAGCCAAAATTTAAATATGAGTATCAGAAAGGATTTCCATGGAAACATGAAAATCTGGTTGCACCTTTTGATTTTGCAATCTTAAAAACATATAATGAGATAGAGAAGGAGAAGTCTGAACAACTGAATGCAATAGCGCCATATTTTACTGTTGACACGGTAATTGTTGCGCAAAAATTGGCAATGATGGAGTCTGACTGGCACAATCTGCCCGGTGCCGGGCAAACAAACACAGAGGTATTGAACTTTTTGAAAACTTCGCTGAAAGAGCTTTATGGAAAAGGAATATTACAGCGTTCGCCGGAAACATATAAAGAGCTTGAGGGTAAAAATGAAATTAAAAAAAGAACCGGAAACAGAGTTGAAAAAATATCAATAAATGATTTGCTTTCCGAAAAAACAGCATATACGCTTTTTGTCAATATCCTTAAAAAAACTTCAGGTATATATTCCGGTGCAGAAAATGAAATTAAGCGGTTAACTCCAAAAAATTATATTGCTGCAAATCTTGAATTTGATGAATTAACCACAATCAAGGAGATTAAGTCTGCCACATCAGCTATTTCATCTACAAGAGGAATGATAAAAACCGGGGAACGGATTGTCCTTGAAGGAGAAATTATTGACGATGCAAAATTTCAAATACTTGAGTCGTTAAAAGCAAGCTATGAAAAGGAGTTTATTCGGGGTATTAACAGCTCCTTTAACTCTGTTGGAAGAGCTGTATTGGTATCGGTCTTTGTTATTTTATTGTTCCTTTTTTTATATATTTTCAAAAAAGAGATACTCAGGCAATTCAGAAAATTGTCATTCCTCCTGCTGTTTCTTGTGTCAATGGTTTTGATAAGTAAGTATATTGAATCATTCCCTAACCTCCATATATATATTATTCCTTTTGCAATTTTTCCAATTATCATAAGAACATTTTATGATTCAAGGACAGCAATATTTACATTGACAATTGCCACTTTGATAACAGGTTTCTTTGCCCCTAATAATTATGAATTTGTGCTAATGCAGATAACTGCCGGTATAACTGCCGTATTCAGCCTTAGTAAAATGCACAGAAGAGTGCACCTTGTTATGGCAGCAATATGGGTTTTTCTTACTTACCTGATTGTTTTTCTTGCTTTAGAGCTTATTTACGAAGGAAATTTATTTTCTGCAAATTTTAAAACTTTGCAATGGTTTGGACTTAGCAGTTTACTTGTACTGCTTGTCTATCCTTTGGTATTTATTTTTGAAAAAATATTCGGATTTGTTTCCGATGTAACACTTATTGAGCTGTCTGACACTAATCAGCCGCTTCTTAGAAAGCTTGCGGAAAAAGCACCGGGAACATTTCAGCATTCTATTCAGATAGCCAACCTTGCCGAAGAGATAATATTAAAAATAGGAGGTAATCCGTTTAAGGTAAGAGCAGGAGCTCTCTATCATGACATTGGCAAAATATCTGCTCCCGCCTTTTTCATTGAAAATCAAGATGCCGGTATTAACCCCCACGATAATATCAGTTATCTGAAAAGTGCTGAAATAATTATTGACCATGTGAATAAAGGTGTCAAATTAGCTAAAAAACATAATCTTCCCGACTCACTAATTGAGTTTATAGCAACACACCATGGAACAACCAAAGCAAAATATTTTTATCTTAAGTATCAGCAGGAAAATCCATCTGAAAAAACAGATGAATCCTCCTTTAATTATCCCGGCCCCCTGCCTGTATCTAAAGAAGCAGCAGTGGTAATGTTAGTCGACGGGGTTGAAGCGGCATCCAGAAGCCTTAAAGAGAAAACACCCCAAAAATTTAAAGAGCTGATTGACGATATTATAGATCAAAAAATAAGAGATAAACAATTAGAGCAATCTGATCTTACTTTTCATGATATTAAAATTATTAAGGAGATACTGCTTAATAAGCTGATGAACATTTTTCATATCAGGATTGAATATCCTAAAGAAAAAGTGGAATAACCATTTGATATGGAATGGTTTTTGTGCTTAATCCGTATCTTTTTCTATTTTAATACCAATTTAATAAAAGAATCTGAAAATATAATAGTGTTGTTTATGCAGAAAATAAGACAAAACGGTTGGCTGTTATTAACCCTTTTTTTATGGTTTGCAATAATAAGCTGTGAGAAAGAAGATCCATTACCCGAAGATAACCCCGGCCCTGACCAATTACCTGATGATATACCTGAAGCTGCGGATGAAAATAAATTTGTCTTTAATAACCTGGCAATTTATTATTACTGGTTGAATGAAGTACCTGAACTTACTGACGGCAAACTTAATAGTAAGGATTATTATAATTACTACCTGAATAAATTTTCAGATCCTAAAGAGTTATTCTATCGCCATTTATATAAATATGGGGAGGTCGACAAATGGTCAATTATTTTTGACCATTATAAAGATATTGAGAATTGGCTTACAGGCATTTCAGAAACAACCGGTATTGTTCCCGGCAGAATATCCATAGACAATGAAGGTACTTTGGCAGCATTGGTTTTGTATGTTCTTAAAGATTCTCCTGCTGCCGGTGCAGGTATAAAAAGGGGCGATATTATAATGAAAGTAGATAATATCAAATTAAATAGTAATAACTATAATGATCTGTTATTTAACAGGCTCTCCTGCACTTATCAAATGGGCGAGGCAACCCTGTACGGAGTATATGAAAATGGAATTGAATATTCGGTCACCGGAAAGATAATGCAGGAAAATCCAGTTTTTCTTGACAGTATATATAATATCGACGGGTATAAGGTTGGATATATAGTTTATAATGGCTTTACCTTTGCTTATGATGAAAAGTTGGGTACTTCGTACGACCTTTTGCTGAATGATCTATTCACTAAATTTAAAAATGCAGGAGTTAACAAACTTATACTCGATTTAAGATACAACTTAGGCGGATCGGCTCAAAGTGCTTCTTACCTTGCAAGTATGATATACTCCAATGATTCAACCAAACTTTTTTCAAAAACACAATATAACGACTTTGTACAATCTCAGCTTATTAAACTATATGGTGAAGAGTCCTTAAATAATTACCTGAATTATTATATTGATACAGTTACCTGGAAAATTCATGATGAAAATGGAATATACCTCAGATCTGTCAAAACTCCCAAAATGCCAATAACCAGCTTGAATATAAGTGATCTCTATGTACTTATATCCGGTAATTCTGTTTCTGCAAGTGAGTTGCTTATCAACGGATTAAAACCCTTTGACATAAATCTGAAATGCGTAGGAACAACTACCAGAGGAAAATTTGTTGGGTCGACTACCTTTAAAGATTGGATTGATTATGACAATGATATTGTAAATCCCAATCATACATTGGGGATGCAGCTTATAATTGCAAAATTTGTTAATTCGGCAGGCGAAGCGGATTATATTGGCGGAATACCTCCGGATATAGAAGTACAGGAAAATTTGCTCAATTTTTTACCTTTCGGAGATACTGATGAGCCTCTTTTATCTGCAGCCCTTGATGATATCAGAGGAGTTATGGCTGTCAAATCGGCTAAGGCACCCCTTATGTCTGTAAAGTTTCCCGGAATTGTTAAAAATTGGCCCTATCCGGATGGTTTAATGTATATGGATCAAAAACCAACTCAAACATTTAGGAAATTTTCATTTAAAACAGATTGACTATTTTGCAATGTAATGGTTTAATTTATTAAAACTTAATAAATGTACAATTTTGAATATAAAAACCCGGTAAAAATTATCTTCGGAAAAGGCAGTATATCCAAAGTTGCTGAAGTGCTTCCTGCCGGTAAAAATATTTTGATCACCTATGGAGGTGGAAGTATAAAGAAAAATGGAATTTATCAGCAGATAAAAAGCGCTCTTGAAGGATTTAATATATTTGAATTTGGAGGCATTGAGCCAAATCCATCATATGAAACCTGTATGAGAGCGACGGAAATGGTAAAAAAAAATAATGTAAATTTTTTGCTGGCAGCCGGAGGAGGATCTGTAATTGATGCAACCAAATTTATAGCGGTTGCTGCTCTGTATGGCGATGGTGATCCCTGGGATATCCTGGCGTACAGGTATAAAATTGAAATAAAGGATGCATTACCGATTGGGGTTGTGCTTACATTGCCTGCAACAGGTTCAGAAATGAATAAAAATGCAGTTATTTCAAGGCTCTCCAAGCAGGAAAAACTTGCATTTGATACCCCTAAAGTCCTTCCCCGGTTTTCTATTCTTGATCCTGAATGTGTTTATACCCTGCCCGACCGACAGATATCAAACGGTATTGTAGATTCATTTATACATGTTATGGAGCAATACCTGACTTTTCCTGTTGATTCTCCTTTACAGGACAGGTTTGCAGAAAGTATTCTGCAAACCTTGATTGAAACCGGTCCCAAAATTTTAGCCGACAAAAGAGATTATAACACAGCGGCAAATTTTATGTGGAGTGCTACAATGGCTCTTAACGGAATGATTGGTGCCGGAGTGCCGCAAGATTGGTCCACTCATGCAATAGGACATGAACTTACAGCACTTCATGGCATTGATCATGCACGAACCCTTGCTATCGTTTTACCCGGAGTTATGAATATTAAAAGAGAGAGCAAAAAAGAGAAGATCATTCAATATGGAAAGCGCATTTGGGGGATAAAAAAAGGCTCTGATGATGAAAAGATTGATAAAGCTATTTTGAAAACTGTTGAGTTTTTCGAGCAAATGGGCATCAAAACAAAATTGTCGGATTACAATATTACTGATGATACGATTGAGAAGATAACCGAACGTATCAAAAAACGTGGTACTCTTTTCGGTGAAAAGAGAGATATTGATTATAATGTTGTAAAAGCTATTCTTACTGAAAGATTGTAATTAAAGCAACTTCATAAAACGGTCATATGCTTTTTCCCAATTCAATCCGGATTCAGGCAGATAGGTTCTTACATCTATAGAGCGCCTTACAACCTTTCTGATTTCACTTACCGAATTTACCACGCCCAGTGCCTTGGCCTGCATCATTATATTACCGATGGCAGTTGCTTCAGTTGGCCCGGCAATTACCGGTATACCTGTTGCATCAGCTGTAAACTGATTTAGCATCTCATTATAAGCACCACCGCCAATAATATGCAATTTTTCGATCTTCCTGCCTGTTATTGATTCTATATTTTTAATGGTATATTTATATTTAAGTACAAGACTATCGTAAATACATCTGGCAATTTCTCCTTTACTTTCCGGAACCGGCTGTCCGGCAGCCTTGCAATAACTGACAATTGCTTCAGGCATATTTCCGGGGTTGATAAATAAATTGTCATCAGGATTAATAAGGCATTTAAAAGGTTCAGCCTTAAGGCTTAAATCTACAATGTCCTGCCAGCTCAATTCAATTTCATTGTCCCAAATACGTTTACACTCCTGAATAAGCCACATACCCATAATGTTTTTCATAAACCGGGTGGTTCCTTCTGCTCCTCCCTCGTTTGTGAAATTCATTTTCAGGGTCTCTTTTGAGACCAATGGTTCCTTACTTTCTATACCAAGCAACGACCAGGTTCCCGAACTGATGTATGCCCAGCTTCCTTCTTCAGCGGGTATGGATACAACAGCCGATGCAGTATCGTGAGATGCCACTGCAACACATAACAGCTCACCACATCCTGTCTGTTCAGACACTTCAGGCAAAAGCTTACCCAAAATGGTTCCCGGTTCAACAATCTCACACTGTAGCTTTTCAGATATTCCTGCTGCTTTAAACAGGCGGGACTCCCATTCAGCCTTACCCGGCTTCAAAAGCTGTGATGTACTGGCAATGGTATATTCGTTTTTCCTTATACCGGTAAAAAGATAATTAATTGTATCGGGTGTAAACAGCATATGTTCAGCAATATCCAAACCGGGATAATTTTGCTTTACCGAAGCATAAAGTTGAAACAGCGAGTTGAACTGCATAAATTGTATTCCCGTCAGCAAATAGGTCTCTTCCTTTGAAAGAATATTATTAAAAAAATCGTCCATTATATCATTAGTCCGATGATCCCTGTATGCATATGGCAAACCAATAATTTGCCCATTCCCGGAAATCAATGAATAATCAACCCCCCAGGTATCGACAGCTACTGATTGCGGACAGATTTGAAAATTATCTATACACTTTTTTAATCCTTTTTTCAACTCATCGAATAAACTGAAAATATTCCAATAATAACTGCCATGGATAAGTGTCATCTGGTTTTTAAACCTGTGCACCTCTTTAAGTTCCAACTTACCATTTTTTAAAATTCCTGCAATAGCCCTTCCTCCGGAGGCTCCAAGGTCGAATGCCAAAAAAGTATTTTTACTCATTTCTAATAGTTTAATCCGATATTTTTTAATATCATCAAAAATATAAAATATGGTTTAAATTTAAAATTAAATATTAAAGCTATGTTTAGCATTAGATAAACAGTTTGTAAAAAATATTTACAAAAACAGCTGTTAAAATTACTTTTTAAAAAGAGAGATTCTAAACAATATTAATATATATTTGGTTAAATAATAATTATGCAGAGGAAAGTAAAAAGATATTATCCGACTATTATACAGGCTATCCATCTTATAATATTATATATATTTATTCAAACAGTTATAGATTTTCCCCTTGCCGTAATTGATTATTATAAAGACACAGAGTACCTATACCATCCCGTAAAAAAAATAGTTGTCGGTATTGGATCAAATTTGTTTATTCTTATTTACGGAATAAGCAGGGCGAAAGTCCCATTTCGCCAAATATTCCCGATTCGTTTTTTCAATCCGCTGATACTGATTTCTGTTGCGTTTTTTTTCTGGGGTGCACATAACATTCTTGATGAGGTTAATTTGGTGGTTGAAAAAATAATTCCTTCGCCTCCATGGTTCTGGGAGCTTTTCAGTAAGATCTTTGAAAGCGATTACGGCTTATGGGGAGCTTTCATTAAGGTATCGGTAATTGCTCCCATTGTTGAAGAATCAATTTTCAGAGGATTAATCTTTCATGGATTGCAAAAGAATTACAACCGTTTCACGACAATTTTCATTTCAGCTGCTCTTTTTTCGTTATTTCATTTAAATCCATGGCAGATTCCGGCTACTTTTGTATTGGGATTACTGCTTGGTTGGATTATGATCAGATCGCAAAATATACTTTTAGTCATTATTATACATTCGCTTAATAACTTTATGGTACTTATGAATGTAAAATACTGGGATAAAATTAGTACGCATGCAATCTATCTGCTGGAAACAAAAGAAAAGCTGATGCTCAGTTTATTTGTGATACTTTTATCTCTGATTCTTACCTACTGGCTCACTTTAAAAAAGTCGAAGATGAAATGAAAATCTTTTCAGCCAGCTCTCTACTCTCAAATATATTTCCCTTATTTTGATTACTTTCAATCCAAAAGTTACCATCACTGTTGTGATAACCGGTAATTTCAACTTTTTCCAAATTATTATCCCCTTCGATTAAAAGACTGTGAGTTACAGTAATATCAGTATCCGATTCGGCAAACCGGCTATCGCTAAGATTCCGGATTGAATCAAAGTAACCGGCTACAGATGCAGAATCAGCAGGTTGCCCATTAACAGTCCACTCATCTGCAACTTTCTGCAGAGTAAATGAACTATCAGCCGGATAACTAAATGTCAGCCTGCTCCAATCTGCTTTATTTGATTTGATAACAGTCCTGTCTCTAAAGGAATCCAGATTTCTGTTAAACGACATCCCCAGCATTCCGTTAATACCATAAATCACTTTATCACCTTTAAGTCTGACATAAGAGGTCATTTTTTTAGGCTGTGAAAAGCTGAACTTACCAATTATCAGGTCTGTAAGAATACTGTTTCCGCCAAAGAGTTTAACTCTTGTGCCAAGAGTATCGGTAACCTCATATTGTGCCTGTTTCTCCTCACCGGTAGCAACCACACTTTCAGGCTTCATCTCATTCAGCTCTCTTATCAGGGTTGTTGGCAGTGACTGATCTGCTCTATATCTTCTATTGTTCATCCCGGCAAACCAAATGTCATTCTCCTTAATCAACTTTATTGTACTGCCTCTTTCCACTTTCGGACTGATCTCCAATGAGGTTACCTCCTCAAGGTTAACATTAACAAGATCATCCCTGAAAGTGCGGCCTCCTTTACGGGAATCGGCCAACTCTATAAATAAAACCACAATAAGCAAAAAAGAGAAAATTAACGCCAGAATTTTAATATTTAATTTTCGATACATGGTTCTTCAATTTAAAATCACATTTTATCGGTTATAATGTTCCAACCTTCGTTTCTCACGTTTAATCCGGTTTTGCTGACTTCTAAGCACCCCGTACATAATTATTAATATAACAGGCAATAATACATTCAACCATTTAAGAAAATTCTTTTTCCCATCCTCAACATGATTTAACAGTCGCGATGTAATTCCCCGGGTCCGTAATTCAATAAGCCCTGTATCATCCGACAGCCAGTCGATTGAATTTGCAAGAAGATTGACATTATCGGGCGACAGCTGTTGTGCCTGTTGCCCTTGTCCGTTTATTGCAAAATCTCCGTCACCTATTATAACCATTTTTGCATGGTTAGCACCGGCAATATTACCTTCAAGAACACCGGCAGCCACAATGCCTTTCATTGGGAAATCATTATCGCCCCATTTTTTTTCAATATTAAAAAACAGAGGAACTCCCTGGGTTCCTGATTTTTCAGAGCTAAAAACCAATGGGGTAAACGTAAGAGATGAATCTCCTGTGTAGATAACCGGACTTGCAAATTGCATAATGACAGTTTCAAGCCCGGATGTTACGGGATGCTCATTAAAGGTATTAAAAACAGGAAGATATGGAAAATCAATCTGGGTGGTAAACGAAAACATACCCTGTTGTTGCACAACACTTACAGCACCACAGTTTGCATCCACAATAAAACTGTTTTCAACTTCAACTCCTTTTTCAGCCAGCCACTCTTCAAGACCGGTATTAATATCCATGCCCATCCCCTGATTCAGATCGCCATCTACCCTGTTAATGGCAACAACCATATTTCCACCACCCCCCAGATATTCGTCAAGCATTTTAAAATGCTCTTCCGGAATCGAATCAGTTGGAGCTATGAGGGCTAACGTTTTATATTTTGGCAGGTAAGTTGAATCAGTCAGATTGACCCCTTCCGCCTCATTAAGTATATTAATTGACTGCATAGCCTGCTGCATCATATATGTAGATG
The DNA here is from genome assembly GCA_964563975.1 of uncultured Prolixibacteraceae bacterium. Classification (GTDB taxonomy): domain Bacteria; phylum Bacteroidota; class Bacteroidia; order Bacteroidales; family Prolixibacteraceae; genus JAAYJR01. The sequence continues at coordinate 7,471 of CAZLZJ010000011.1, read as the reverse complement.
GTTCTCCATGTCCCTGTATAAATCCGACAAGATTCTTTTCATCAAGAGTTAACTTTTTTATTCCTGAAGCAATTGAATACTCCATTGCAGAGCCGGGCTGAACAAAAGGTATAACTTCTGTCTTTTCTCTATATTTAAGGATTGCTCCAAGGAAAGCCTTTTTTTGTACGGATTGATCTTTTTCTCTGACAGTGATCACAACAGGCGATATTCCATTTTGAATAGCTTCTTGTTCAACTGCCTGGTCTTTATTCGGGTTAATAAACTCATAAACCACATTACCCCGCGAAAGGGTCTCAAACTCAGACAAAAGCTCTTTGAAGTCACGCCTGGCTTTATCAATATTCGGAGGAAGGCCTTCTGAAAAATAGGCCGATACAGTAACCGGATCGTCTAAGTTTTTCAATATATCTTTTGTGGCACTATTCAGTGTATACCGTTTATCTTCTGTCAGGTCAAAACGGAAAAAAAAGCGAATTGCAAGAATATTCAATAAAACCATAATTCCTGCTATCAACAAAATATATAAAACAATTGAATTTTTTCGATTCATAACCAGATCATTTAACTTACGGTTCGTTTAACCAGTATTGCTTCTGCGCTTAAAATTCCCATAAATATTATTGAGAGAAAATATATGAGGTCTTTAGTGTCAATAACACCTCTGGTGATAGCATCATAGTGAGTCGAAAGACTAAGATAACTAAAAATCGCTGCAGGAAGTCCTGACATATTAGCTGCCAGGAAACCAAAAATCATATGAAAAAATATTCCTGAAAACAGAGCCAGCAAAAAAGCTACAATTTGATTTTTTGTCAGGCTGCTTGCAAATAATCCCACACTTATATATGCCGCACTCATCAGCAATAATCCAAGATATCCGGTCCACACGGCACCATGATCTACCGGACCGAGAGACCATACCGTAATATAATACGGAAAAGTTAATCCCAGTGCTATAACAATAAGAATAAGCGTAGCAAAAAATTTTCCCCAAAGCACTTGCCATTCAGACACAGGTTTTGTAAGCAGCAACTCAATGGTACCACTTCTGGTTTCCTCTGCTATCTGTTTCATTGTCAGGGCAGGAATAAAAAAGAAGAGAGTCCAGTATGCAATTGAGAAAAAAGAGTGGAGACTTGCCTGATTAACATAAAATACATCTGAGCCATACAGCCACGTAAATAAACCACTTAAAGCAAGAAATACAACTATCATGATATAGGCAATCAATGAATCAAAAATAGACTGCAGTTCACGCCGGGTTATCATCCAAATCTGTTCCATGTCAATTTCAATTTTTTGTTACTTCCCTGAAAATATCTTCTAATTTTGTTTCTACCGGAGTAAGTTGTTTTATATACCATCCTTTACTTACACAAAGGTCAAAAATATGTTTGGCAGAATTTTCACCCTGCCGGGAGTGAACTTCAAACAGCGCACTGTCACGTTCTGAAAAATCAACCATTTCAACCGTAGGGAGTGCCCTCAATGCCTCAAAAGCTTCATTCCTTTCCGGATTTACCAGTTCCACTCTGAGATATTCATTACCCTGTGCCTGTCTTCTCAGCTCTTCTGCCGTACCATTGGCAACAATCTTTCCGTTATGAATGATCAATATCCTGTCGCAGGTAGCCTCAACTTCTGCCAATATATGTGAGCTCAGTATAACTGTCTTTTCCCTTCCTATTTTCCTGATCAATTCTCTTATCTCCACAATCTGGTTTGGGTCAAGCCCGGTTGTAGGCTCATCCAGAATAAGCACTTCCGGACCATGTATAAGAGCTTGCGCAAGGCCTACCCGTTGACGAAAACCTTTTGAAAGTTCTCTGATTTTTTTATGTTTTTCAGATTTTAAACCACAAACCTGTACCATCTCTGCTACCCGGTTTTCAATATCTGCTTTCTTAACTCCCTGAAGTGCTGCAGTAAACCCTAAAAAATCAATAACCGGCATATCGTGATAAAGAGGATTATGCTCAGGAAGATAACCTATATGCTTCTTCACTTCACCGGGATTAAGATTTACCGATATACCACCAACCCATATATCCCCTTTATTGGGTACCAAAAAGCCGGTAATAGCTTTCATAGTTGTGGTTTTGCCGGCACCATTTGGCCCCAGGAATCCTAAAACCTCACCAGTTTTAACACGAAAGCTCAGGTTATCAACAGCATTCTGCTGTCCATATGATTTAGTAATACCATCAACAACTATATCCATTTTTTTTGTTTGTTTATCCGGGAATTCAAAAATATAAATTTCACCCTTACTTAAAACAATACTTTAGCTATTTAACACATTTTAACAATATATCTGATGACACCCCGGCTCAATTTAAATGACTATTTTTTTTCTAAAATGAGGCAGTGTAACCAAAATTATATACATTTGATCATTACCAAGAAATCAACAAAATGACTGAAAGAAGAGAATTTATAAAAAACAGCCTTTTGGGTGCAACAGGCATTACAATCGGCGGAATGGGATTTAGTGCAAAATCCTATGCATCAATCATTGGTTCAAATGAACGCATCAACCTTGCAGTTATTGGTATACGTAACCAGGGCCTGGTACATATCAATAGCTGGTGCAGTATTAAGAATAGCCATAATGTAGTGATAAAAACAATTTGTGATGCAGATGAAGAGTTGTTTGAATCGCGCTCAAAAACAATTTATGAAAAAACGGGTCAAAGACCGGTTACCGAATGGGATATGCTTAAAGTTTTTGATGATAAAGATATTGATGCAGTTTCAATTGTTACTCCTAACCATTGGCATGCCCTGGCAACAATCTGGGCCTGCCAGGCAGGTAAACATGTATATGTTGAGAAACCTGTTTCCCACAATATCCGGGAAGGCCGCAAAATGATCGAAGCTGCACGTAAATACGACAGAATAATGCAGGTAGGACTCAATAACAGATCCTCTGCAAATATAATAGAAGCAATAAAGTTTTTACATAAAGGCGGAATCGGAGAGCTTTTCATGGCCCGCGCGCTCTGTTTTAAAGCACGCGATTCATATGGTATCTCTAAAGACGGCGAACCGCCTGCTACCCTGCATTATGACCGCTGGCTGGGGCCGGCACCATGGAGGCCGTATAATGAAAAAAGAGGACATTATTGCTGGCATTGGTACTGGGATACAGGTAACGGGGATACAGGCAATACAGGTCCGCACCAACTGGATATAGCCAGATGGGGATTGCAAAAAAATGAACATCCTGTTTCAATTTATTCTACAGGCGGGTTATACGGATTTCGAAAGGAGAGTGGAAAACCGGAAGAAAAAACTCCGGGTACAATGGTTTATGGCGATGTTGAAACATATGGTCATGACATGACTTCACAGGAAACACCAAATACACAACATGCAGTATTCAAATATAACGACGGGTCTATTATAGAATTTGAAGCAAGAGGTCGCTATACTAATCATGAAGGTAGCGAAGGCCAGGAAGTTGGCAATTTATTTTTCGGTTCCGAAGGGTGGTTAGAAATATATGGAAATAACTGGAATGCATTCCGCAGAAGAGAGAAAACACCATTTACAGGATCAAAAACAATAAAAACCACTCAAAAGGATAACCACTTTACAAATTTTATTGAAGCTATCCGTTCAAATAAAAAAGAGATTCTTTTCAGCGATATAAGAGAAGGGTTCTACTCTTCCGCCCTCCCCTTATTGGCAAATATATCTTACCGCCTGGAAAGAGAAATAAAATTTATGGGAGAGTATGAAAAATTTGCCGGTGATCCGGAAGCTGATACCATGCTGACCCGCAGATACCGCCACCCATACGTAGTGCCTGAAGATGTTTAAAAACAGAAG
>CAZLZJ010000011.1:0-3534 GCA_964563975.1 uncultured Prolixibacteraceae bacterium | reverse complement strand
TACTTTTAACATCAGCCGTCTCTTATACTTTAATCGGCAAGGATAAAATTCAATTTATAATTGCTAAATCTTTTTACCACAAAAACTATATATCAGCTCAAATATCACCCGGAAAAGAGCTTCGGCAGGAACAATTCAGACCCGATGATCTGTTGAATATTACAATTGATGGAAAAATGAAAGAAGATATCTGGAAAGAATCACAGGTTATTAACAGATTTTACACAAAAGACCGTACACCGGATAATGATGTAACAGTGAATATCTTAAGCGATAAAGAGAATATATATTTATTCTGGAAAATTGATAACGGGTCTTCTCCACGGGCTAATATTATGAAAAATGACAGTGCCCTGTATGGCGACGATTATATTCAGGTTAACCTGAAACCTGTCATTCCCGACTCTATTGAATATGCCAGGGAATACTCATTTTCAATTGCGGTAAATCCTGCCGGATCACTTTGGGATGCTTATTATGACCCATATCATAACGGCTATTTTTTTACCAACTGGAACTCAAACAGTATTGTTAAAACTATAAAAAGCAATAATGGCTATATAGTTGAAATGGCTATCCCTTTTTCTGACCTTGACATATACTCCGATCCGGGATGGACATGGGTTCTTACATTCAATAGGGCCAAAGCAGCTACAAATACAATAAGCTCGTCAATGACAGGGATATCTGTTGTTCAAAACATAAAAGTCAGAAATCCCCGCATGGTTGGCTATTACTGGCCCAGAGAAGATTTCTGGCCGGATATAATTCCAAGTCTGAAAAATATTGAGAAACCCTTTTCTAAAGCTGCAAAGCTGACAACTCCACCAAAGAAAAACAACAGGCGCGACCCGGTTTGGGATCAATGTTCTGTAATGGAGTTGTCATATGATAATAAGACAACCGAATTGCTCAAAGAGAAATGCGCAGGTGCAAGGTTCGGCTATGACAATAACAATATTTATCTTCTGCTTGAATCACCCGACCCTTTCCCTGAAGAAGAAGTAGAAACAGACGGCAATAATGACGGCAGGGGAATGAAAAGCCAGGTTCGGGGGTTGGACGGCATATACAGAGATTTGTCGCTTGAGACTGTTAAGTCATTTTGGATCACTTTTCAACCAAGCACCGAAAAAGGAGATGCTGTTCATCAGGATTTTTACTTTCTTACAATAGATTTTACGGGAAAGCATACAGTCATGAGATATGACTCACATGGAAAACCTGATAAGACCTGGAATCCTGCAATTCAATATGATATATTTAAAACAGACAACAACTGGGGAGTTGAACTTACCATCCCTTTGAACAGCCTTTACATTCCATATAATTGCAGTAGTAAGTGGAGAATAAACCTCTTTTACAATATACCATTTGAAGATGGAAATACTATTGAAGGCTTTTCAAAAATACAAGCATGGTACCCTACTCTGAAAGATGAAAAAAATCCTGATAAAACCGGCATTGTAAATTCAGTTAATATAAACTATGACAGGTATATCAAAAATACTCTTGAACGTAATACAAATGAGCTGGAAAATAATATAAAAGCCCTGCAAAATATTACCACTGAAGAGTTAAAATCGTTCAATAAAAAGATTAAATCGATCAAAGAAGGGATCAGGTCCGGTGACTTTAAAAAAGCCGGGCTGGAAATGGATATATTGGATCAGGAGACAGGCATAGCAGAAGAAAAGTGGCTGACTGATAACTCACCCGATCTGCCTAACGATAACTATCCTGTTCATGATCTATGTTTCGTTAATGAACAAAAAGGGTTTGCAGTTGGAGCAATGGGACTAATCCTTACGACTAATGACGGAGGTAACTCATGGAAAAAGTGCAAAAAACTAACTGACAGCAGCCTTTCAAAATTGTTTTTTATTAATGAAAAAGAGGGTTGGATTGCCGGGGGAAGAATCAGAAGCGCTGAAACTAATGAAACTATGAGCCATGACGAAAGAGGTGGTGACGGGATAATATTACACACGTCAGACGGCGGAGAAACATGGGAAATACAATTTGCAAGCCGGGGAACATATCTTTTTGGCATCTTTTTTACCGACAATAATCATGGATGGGCAGTTGGTGAAGCCGGAGTACTGCTGCGAACCGAAAATGGAGGAAAACTGTGGAGCCATATTCCTGCAACAGGAACTATTAAATGGCTTAATGGCATATACTTTTTTGATAAAAACAACGGATTCCTGACAGGCGAGTCGGAAACCGTCCTGAAAACAACAGATGGCGGATTGTCGTGGCAAAAGATAGATGCTGAAGCTGACAGAGAGTTTTATGACTTCAAATCATTTTACAGAGATATCACTTTTGTTGGTGATAAGGGATGGATTGCCGGCCAAAACGGAACTATTCTGATTTCAGAAGACAGAGGAGAAACATGGGAACCTCGTGCAACAGAGTTTGATGAAAAGATCAGAGAGCTGATGGATTTACGAAAGATTTTCTTTATTAATGAAAATACCGGTTATGCAGTCGGCGGATTGGGAACAAGAATTTTAAAAACAGATAATGGCGGAGAGAGCTGGAGCCTTCTGAAGGTACCAAATAGTGACCGGCTCAATAGTGCATGGTTTGATAATAAAGGAAAAGGTTTTATTGCAGGTTCAAGGGGAAATATTCTTAAAACTTCTGATAATGCAAAAACATGGCAAAAAGTTAACGGTATAGAAAAAAATGTTGATTTGCTGATTTTTACGGCACATGGGGATGACAGTCCGATACAGCACGGGTTTTTAATGACCTGGTTAAGTAAAATAGAAAATAAAGATATTGCAGCAGTGCATATTACGAGGGATACTCATTCCAATGAGTATAAAGGGGAGTATTATGATTATGAATGTGACCGGAGTCATCATCTAATGGGTGTAAAAACAACTATGCATTTTGATGAATTTGACACGGGAAACAGCGGAGCTACAAGTTTTCATATTAACCTGAGACTCTGGAAAGGATATGAAGAGGTAAAGCGTCATATGGTTGCTGCAATCAGAGCTTACAGACCGGATGTTGTAATTACTCATGATCCCATTTATGGCGAATATGACAAGCCCGGACATAAGATTGCCGGCAGATCAGGATTCATGGCTTTCTACGATTCAGGAGAGCCGGATCTCTATCCTGAGCTTACCCGGCTGGGACTTAAGCCATATAGTCCAAAAAAACTATATACTTATGCAACACCTGCCTTTCCGGCTACATATGAATATCAATCAATTATCGACCTGCCTCTCGAAGGCCATGGAGAAACCGTAAAAGAGTGGGCTAATCGCGCCCTCAGATGTTTTCAAAGTCAGGGAATACACTTTGTAAGACACACCCCACTGCACTTGGTAAAATCTTATGTGGAGGTGCCGGAAAAGGAGAAAAGTATATTTGACGGGTTGAATTAAGACCGAATTTGCTAAAGCAAACGGATTTAAATGGTTGAATTTTAATTTTACTTATAAAATTGATGAAAACACCTTGTTTTACAAGCCTTTTAATAATACTATTGCTTTCCCCGCTTAAGCAATA
>CAZLZJ010000010.1:45607-48861 GCA_964563975.1 uncultured Prolixibacteraceae bacterium | reverse complement strand
TTGAAATAGGACACCCGCCCGGTGCACCGCTGCATATGATCCTCGGCAGGTTTTTTTCACTTTTTGCAGGCGATCCTTCACGTGTGGCTTTTATGGTTAATTTATTGTCGGCCGTGGCCAGTGCTGCAACGGTGATGCTGTTATACCGGAGTATTGTCTGTTTGGTATCAAAGCTATTTGTAACCGATAAGCTTACTGCTGACAAGACAGTAACAACTATAGGCAGCGGGTTGGTTGGTTCTTTGGCATTTGCATTTACAGACTCGTTCTGGTTTTCAGCAGTTGAAGGAGAGGTATATGCACTCTCTTCATTTTTTACAGCTGCTGTTTTTTGGGCTATTTTAAAGTGGGAAAATGAGTCAGAAAAGAAGTATGGCAACAGATGGTTAGTTTTTATTGCTTACCTGATGGGTTTATCGACAGGTGTGCATTTATTAAGCTTGTTGGCTATACCTGCAATAGGGTTAGTTTACTATTTCAGGAGATATAACTTTTCTGTTAAAGGGTTGATTTATTGTTTTTTGATCTCCGGTATAATTTTGGGCTCAATTCAGTATATCATTATTCAGGGTATTCCTGTATCAGCCTTTTTCTTTGATAAACTGCTTGTAAATACCTTCGGGTTGCCCTTTAATTCCGGAATTTTATTTTTGGCCGGCTTAATTATTGTTTTGCTATATGCCGGGCTTCGTTATACCGGACAAAATAAACTGGCACTTTGGAATACTGTTTTGACATCTGTGATGATGATTCTTATCGGATACTCTTCTTTTGCAATTATTTTGATTAGGGCAGATGCAAGCCCGCCGATGAACCAGAACCACCCTGATAATGCTTTTAGCCTGAAGGGCTATCTGAATCGTGAACAGTATGGCAACAGGCCTTTAATATACGGGCAGTATTATAATGCAGAGGCTATTGCTGCTGCCGGTGAAAAAAAATTATATGCCAAAGAGGATGGCAAATATATTGTTACGGGCACTATTGCTAAAAAGACTCTTTATGAACCTAAGCTGCAAACATTTTTTCCGCGTATGTACAGTGATCAGCCAATCCATATTGAAGTGTACGAAGAGTGGGGCAGGGTAAAGGGCAAACCTGTAAAAATCAGAGATGGAGAGGGATTAAAGAGTATCACTAAACCTGCTTTTGCCGAGAATCTGAGGTTTTTCTTTTCTTATCAGCTGGGATATATGTATTTCAGGTATTTTTTATGGAATTTTGCAGGACGGCAAAATGATATTCAGGGGCATGGAGGTTTCCTCCGGGGAAACTGGATTAGCGGTATAGATATTCTGGATGATTACAGGGTAGGACCAAGAGAGAATATGCCTGAATGGATGAAAAATGATCCTTCGCGAAATATCTACTATTTTTTGCCTTTGATCTTTGGATTGACAGGTTTGTTTTATCAATATAAACAGGGCAAAAAAGGGAGAGAGCAGTTTGCCGTAATTATGACACTGTTTATTTTTACCGGTATTGCAATTATTGTTTATCTAAATCAGACACCTGTTCAACCCAGAGAGAGAGATTATGCATATACAGGCTCGTTTTATGCATTTGCCATATGGATTGGACTGGCGGTTCCGGCAATTAGGTTGCAGTTTAAAAGGGTAGTCAGGGGTGTTCCCGGTGCAATATTAGTAACCATTGCATCACTGGTCCTGGTACCCGGAGTGTTGATTTATCAGAATTTTGATGATCATAACCGGTCAGGACGATATATGACCAGAGATTATGCAATTAACTATCTTGAATCTTGTGCTCCTGATGCAATTCTATTCACTTACGGTGATAATGATACATTTCCTTTATGGTATGTACAGGAGGTGGAAGGGATAAGAACCGATATAAAGATTATAAATATTAGCTACTTTGCAATGGATTGGTATATAAATCAACAGAGGAGAACTTCTTATGAGGCAAAACCTATTCCTTTCTCTTTTAACAAAGAGCAATATTATACCGGTATTCGTGATATTGCTCCAATTCAGGAAGTGATTGAAAGTTCCGTTGAGCTTAAAGATGCTGTCAGTTTTTTTGGAAGTGATGATGAGCGAAGCAAATTAAAACTATCAAACGGAATATTATTGGATTACCTGCCGGCAAGAGATTTTCATATAACGGTTGATAGAAAAAAGGTTATTGAATCCGGAACGGTTCAGCCCGGCGACTCATCACTAATTGCAGATCGCGTGGAATTTCATGTCAGTAAAAATTATTTAGCTAAAAATGAGTGGGCTATATTAAATATGATTGCTGCTAATAATTGGGAACGCCCGATATATATAGACCACAGCCTTTTATATACAGGGAATATATTTTTTACCGAATGGCTGCAGTTTGAGGGATTGGCATACAGATTTGTTCCCATCAGGACAGAAAAAAAGGGATTAAATCCCGGACATATTAATACAGATATACTTTACGACAGGGTTATGAATAAATATGTCTGGGGTAATATAAATGACCGGAAAATATTTCTCGATGATTATAATAAAAAAGAGTTAAAAATAATAGAGGCCAGAAATCTTTTTTCACGATTGGCTGAGGCATTGATAAATGAGGGAAAAAAAGATAAAGCTGTTGAGGTAATTGACAGGATGTTTGATCTTTTTCCTGATGAAATAATACCTCTTGATTATAATTCATTTCATGCAACAGAGCAGTACTTAAGGGCGGGCGAGATTGAAAAAGGAGGTGAAAAGCTTCGTCAAATGGCAAAAAACAGCTTGGAAATTATAAATTATTATACAACTTTACCCGATTATTTTGCATCCTTAGTGCATGAAGAGCAGGAGAGAGAGATGGGGCAGCTGCATAATCTTTTGGTTTTAACCAGGCGCTATGGGCTTGAAGAGCTGAATAAGGACATTGATGGTAAGCTTCAAAAATTAATAGAACATTTGTCCGGAAAAAAAGAGATTAATTAACTGTTTATCTGTTTTCTTAATAAACGGGCAATTTTTTCTCCCCTGGCTTTTATCCCGGCTATAGGATTCTGTTCTGTTTCATGTTCTATGAGATAAAGCAGTTCATTTTTAAGTTCTGTCTCTATTTCAGAAATATTGAATAAAATTTGAAGAGCATTTACTTTTACTGCAACAGGTTCAAAAGCCGAGGTAAAACAATTTAAGCAGTAGTCAATCAAAAAAGTAAAATACTTTTCAGGTACTTTATTTTTGCTTATCAATTTTAGGAATTGCCTCTTTTTGCCGGTATTTGTTTCTCTTTTTAATTGCCTGATCATC
>CAZLZJ010000010.1:0-45507 GCA_964563975.1 uncultured Prolixibacteraceae bacterium | reverse complement strand
TCATCAGAGTATTGATCTCTTCAGGTTTGTCAATGATCTGATGGATTATTAAAGGAAGGTTCTCCCACGATTCGATTAGCCGGGTAAGCTCTTGCTCATTCATTCAGAATAGAGTTTTAGTCAAAGAATAATTTTGGGAAAATATTCATCAGTCCCGAGATAATAGCAGCCCAACCTGTAATTGAAATTATCATATACAGAATTAAATTTGGCCTGGCCGAATAATATTTTCCGGCAAGGAAAGCTCCTAAAGGGATTGTTAAAAACAGGGGAGTGAATATTATTATTCCCCAAAATCCATAGCTTCTTTTAAATCGTGCCAGGAAACGATTCTTTTTAGTAAAAATTTTGATTTTTTTGTTACTCTTTTCCTGTTCACAATTGTATTTTTTTCTTTTATTCAACTTTGCAAATTTTATGCATATATAATGCCTGACTGCTTTTAAATATTTGAATACCGGTTTGCTCAAGTAGAAAAAAAATAAAAACCCGCCGATCCCTCCTGTTAATACAGAAAAGACAGCCTGACCGTAGCTTAACCCTATTAACATTGCATAGGGCAGAGAGACAATATACTTTATGGAGGCTAATAATATAATATGGAAAATTTTTATTGCCATTTATTGATTTGTCTTTCAACAAACGTAAAAATGACAATAAATATTTTAAAACCTGATTACATTTTTTGGTGCTCCTTCTATAAATGCTTTGAGATTTTCACCGGCAATCTGAATAAGCCTTTTTCGTGCTTCTATTGTAGTCCATGCTATATGTGGCGTTATAAAACAATTTTTTGCGGTTAACAACGGATTTTCAGGTTCAGGAGGTTCTTCGGATAAAACATCTAATCCTGCACCTGCAATTCTTCCTTCGTTCAAGGCTTCCGCAAGGTCGTATTCATCAATCAAAGCTCCCCGTCCGGTATTGACAATAAATACACTTTGTTTCATTTTTTGTATAGCCTCTTTATTGATGAATTTTTCATTATCCTCATTAAGCGGACAGTTAACACTGATAAAATCACTTGTGCGTAACAGGGTGTTCAGATCTGCCGGCATAATACCGGGAGAAGCCTCTTTCTTACTTCTGTTATGATAGATAACATTCATGCCAAATGCACGCCCTGCTTTGGCTACAGCACGCCCGATACGTCCGTAGCCTATTATCCCGAGAGTTTTACCTGTCAGTTCAATCTGGGGAGTCAGGTGATAACAGAAATCTTCACTTGCAGACCACTTTCCTGACCTTACTGAGTCAGCATGGAGGGAAACATTACGGGCAAAGTGAAGGATATGAGCAAAAACTAACTGAGCCACGGAGTCGGTACTGTATGCGGGGATATTGGCGACAACAATACCTGCTTCCTTTGCTGCATCAATGTCTATTACATTATAACCTGTTGCCAGTATACCAATAAATTTCAGTTCAGGAAGTTGTGAGATAATTTTTTTGTCTATTGTAACTTTATTGATAAATATTGCCTGAGCATCTTTTGCCCTTTCTACTATTTTTTCCGGAGGAGTCCGATCGTAAACAGTGCAATTGCCAAGTTCCTCTATATTGCTCCATCCGAGATCACCCGGGTTTAATGCAAACCCGTCTAATATTACTATATGCATTTATTTAGAATTAATGATAATAAGATTACGAAAATAGTAAAATTCCGGTTAAGTATTTGCCTGATCATTTAGATTTGACTTAATGGCGCAGATGCTATCATTACCATTTGCAAAACATATTTGGTTTATCTCATTTTAATTATAAAAATAAATTACGATATTTAACTTGCAGTATTTTATATTTTGAAACTGTTTTGAAATGTTTAATATTTGTCTTTGCAAGAGGAGAAAACAAAAAACTTTTTGAAAAAACTGTCATTATGAAGCAAATTAATGATTTTCGTAAATTTTTATTGGTGCTAACCGTTTCGCTGTTAATTCCATCATGTGCAGTAAATCCGGTTACCGGCAAGAAACAATTAATGCTTATGTCAGAAGCTCAGGAGATAGCTCTTGGTACTCAGTATGATCCTGAGGTGATAGCTACATTTGGAGAGTATCATGATAAAGAGTTGCAACTTTTTGTAGAGAGAGTGACTGCAGAGATGGGAACTATTTCACACAGACCTAATCTGAAATATAATATAAAAATATTAGACTCTCCTGTTGTAAATGCTTTTGCTGTTCCCGGAGGATTTATCTATCTGACGCGTGGCATCCTGGCTCAGTTGAATAATGAGGCGGAATTAATCGGTGTGATAGGTCACGAGATGGGTCATATTACAGCCCGGCACTCTGCCAGCCAGCAGACAAAGCAGCAATTGGGAACTCTTTTACTGATAGGAGGCATGATTGCTTCTGAAAGATTTGCACAGATGGCTGATTATGCCTTTCAGGGTATGCAGTTGTTATTTTTGAAATTCAGCAGAGATAATGAGCGGGAGGCAGATCAGCTGGGTGCTGAATACTCTTCGCGGATAGGGTATGATGCTCATAAGATGGCTGATTTTTTTCAGGTTTTGAATAAAATGAATCTTTCAGCTTCAGAAGGTGGTGTGCCTACCTTTTTGTCGACTCACCCTGATCCGGGAGATCGTTATAATTCCGTCAATAAATATGCAACAAAGTGGCAGAATGAGTTGGAATTTGCAAACTGGAAAGTAAATTCGGATAGTTACCTTAAGCTAATTGACGGTATAGTATATGGTGAAGATCCGCGCCAGGGATATGTTGAGGGTAATGTATTTTATCACCCGGATCTTAAATTTAAGTTTTCATTTCCTTCAGGCTGGGAGCTGCAAAATTCGCCGATTCAGGTAAGTATGGCACCAAAAGGAGGAAATGCCCTGGCAGTATTTGGTCTGGCAAGTGCAAACAGTTTGCAGGAAGCTGCACAACAGACTCTTCAAAAGCTGGGACTTGAAGTTCGGCAAAGCGGAAATACAACAGTTAACGGATTGCCGGCCATTGCTGCAATATCGGGGCAGGCGGTAAAGGACCAGTCTACCGGGGCTAATTATTCCAATATTGTATTGTCATATTTTATTGAATACGATAGCAGGTACTATGTTTTTCACGGTGTCTCCACTGAAGCTGAATTTGCAGGATATCGCAACAGCCTGGAAGGGGCGATGAAATCTTTTGCCAGACTGACAGATAATTCAAAAATAGATATAAAACCGCAGAGAATTTTGGTAAGGGCAGCTCCTAAAAATGCCACCCTGGCCAATATTTTCAGCAGCTTTGGAGTGCCACAGCCGATGATGGCGGAGTTAGCCTTTCTGAATAATATGGAGTTGACAGACCAGGTCAGGGCAGGGGAACTGATTAAAATAGTGGGGAAATAGCAATGGCTGCAACCTGATATAAATCAAATTGATGTTAAAATTTATTCTCTATCCGATTTCAGCTATATACGGATTAATAATTTTTTTTCGTAATCGTTTTTATGATTTAGGTATTTTTAAATCAAAAGATTGTAATGTGCCGGTTATATCGGTTGGGAATATAACTGTCGGGGGAACAGGGAAAACAACCCATATAGAGTATTTAGCCGAACTTTTAAAAGGTAAATTTGAAGTGGCAGTGCTTAGCCGTGGATATAAAAGGAAAAGCAGGGGGTTCAGATGGGTGGAGGTTGAATCGGGTGTAGACGAAGCAGGAGATGAGCCTGTTCAAATAAAAAGAAAATTTCCGGGGATTATTGTTGCAGTATGTGAAAACAGACTTGAAGGGCTTAAAAGAATATTTTCCGATGAGAACAGTAAAACGCCTGATGTGGTTTTGCTTGATGATGCTTTTCAGCATAGAAGGATTACACCCGGGATTAATATTTTACTGATTGATTATAACAGGCCTGTCTGGAAGGATATGCTTCTTCCTGCAGGACGCCTTCGTGAAGGATTTGTCCAGGTTCGCCGCGCCGGTATCATTATCTTTACAAAATGTCTTGAAAATGAAGTTACGCCGATTCAAAGAAGGCTAATCAGTAAAGAGATTAGCTTAAAGCCTTATCAGCAATTATTTTTTTCAACCTATGAATATGGCAAAATTAAACCAGTGTTTGCCGGAAATAAATTGCCTGAAGGTTTTTATAAACCCGGGACTTGTTCTGTTTTAGTGGTTACTGGGATAGCTTACCCTAAGCCCCTGTATGATTATATCAGGAATTATGCAAATGAGGTTAAATATTTACAATTTTCTGATCATTATTACTTTAATTTTAATGATATAGAGCTGATATTAAATAAGTTTAATGAAATCAGGCAGTTATGTAAAATAATCCTGACTACCGAAAAGGATGCAGTACGTTTAATGGATTTACCCGATCTGCCTGAAAACTTTAAGGAGGTACTTTTTTATTTGCCGGTAAAAGTGAAATTTTTAAATGATAAAGAGAGATTGTTTGATAAAAAAATTTTGAATTATGTTGGAGAAAATAAAAGCAACCGCAAGCTTTATAAAAAACAGGTTTAATACAAAAGCCGATATAGGAATAATTTTGGGAACCGGACTTGGCGGTTTGGTTAAAGAGATTGAAATTATCGATTTTATTCCATATGAAGAGATTCCTGATTTTCCCGTATCAACAGTTGACGGGCATCTTGGAAGGCTCATTTATGCAAAAATGGGAGAGAGGGAAATAATTGTCATGCAGGGCAGGTTTCACTATTATGAGGGATATTCAATGGAAGAGGTGGTGTTCCCGGTGAGGGTCATGAAGTATCTGGGAATAAAAAATCTGATTGTTTCAAATGCATCGGGCGGACTGAATCCTGCCTGGTATGTAGGTGATATTGTTTTAATCACCGATCAAATAAATTTATTTCCGGAACATCCGCTTCGGGGAAAGAATGAAGATGTGATGGGACCACGTTTTCCGGATATGAGTAAGGTATATGATGAACGGTTGAGAAATAAAGCCAAATTGATTGCTCTTGAATATAATATCCAGGTAAGGGAGGGAGTGTATGTGGGAGTCCAGGGACCTACATACGAAACTCCTGCCGAGTATAAAATGTTTCGTATTCTGGGAGGAGATATAGTTGGAATGTCTACTGTACCTGAGGTTATTACAGCACGGCATTTGGGATTAAAGGTTTTTGGTGTTTCTATCATCACAGATAGTGGTGTTCCCGGTGAAATTGTAGAGATTTCGCACGAAGAGGTAAAAAAGGTTGCCATGAAGGCTGAGCCTAAAATGACTTTAATAATGGGGAAACTAATTCAAAGTTTATGATAATAAAAGTATGAGAATGAAAAATATTGTTTATATTTTTTTATAGAAATAGCTCTTTTTTTCTTCTCTTACATCATAGGTGAATAGTTCAGAGCCGGGATAGCGGTAAAAAATTGAAAGCATGATTATATCTCCTGCACAAAACAGGCTGTGTATGCTCATCACTGTTAACGGGAAATAAAAGGCCGGCATATTTAAATAGAAAAAAATGCCTCCTATGCAACCAAGTTTTATAATTATAAAGGGTATCAGTGCAACAAAGGAAAATTGTTTTCTGTTCAAAATATGCTTGTCGGCTTCAGCATAAAAGATAAATTTTTTTGCAATAGCTCCAATTTTTATATGTCCGGCACCGGTAATCTTAAGTCCTATGGCATGGAGTAGTTCATGAATGATTATCAGAAATGAAAAACAGAAAATAACAGCTGCAATTACATATATCAAAGGCTTTAAATATCCGTGGATAGCTAAAAATACCGAACGGGTAAAGAAGAATAAGCCTAAAAAGACCATAAATACCTGATAGATCATGAAATACTTTATAAGCTTGCTTTCACCTGTAATTTGCTCCTTTACAAAATCTTTTACCTGCGGATGCGACAACTCTGCTACAAGTTCATACTCCATCTGATTATGGAGTGCTTTAATATCAGGGTTATTAACTTTGTTTAGAGAGAACAATTTCTACTAAGTTTTTAATATTAATGAGCTTTAAAATAAAAGCAGCTAAAAGAGATACAATTACAAATATAGCCAATCCGTTGATCCAATAACCGCTATTTTTTGACAAAATACCGGTTAAAACTACCAACAGTATGAAAATAGTGATTTTAACAATATATTTTAACCCGGGCTTTAGTTTCAAAATGTGCATGGCAATAAAAAATTGAGATATGCCTGTAAACAGTTGGGTAGTCACACTTGCAAAGGCTGATCCGTAAGCCTGATATTCGGGAATCAAAATTAAGTTTAAAGTTAAGTTGAGTATAACACCGCATAAGGCCATTATATTTAACGCTTTCATACTTCCATTGGCTGTAAGCAGAGTGCCGAAAATATATGATGAAGCAATACCAATAAAGCCAATCATTAATACTCCCAGCAGTTCAGACGATTGCCGGGTATTTGATTTATAGAGAAGAGTCATAATTTCAGAGTTGTATAGTGCACAGGCAACGCTGATTATTATAGCAGGCACTATCAGCAGGGAAAATGACAACTTGACCATTTGGCCTACAGGATCCTTTTGTTTTATCATCCTGGCAAATATGGGTAATAAAAGACCCCCTACAAGGGCTCCAAACATTGCAACTGCATCCAGCAACCTAAAGGCCTGGGCATAAATACCTGCCTGTTCCTTTCCGATTGGTTCGGGAAGCATTCTTTCAAGCATTACCGAATCAATACGGTTATATAACGACATTAGCAAAATAAGCAATGCATATGGATATGATTTCCGGAGAAAGACCAGTATGAATTTTTTATGAAATTGCAATTTGATCCTGCCGGATTTATGGAGAACAATAATAAATGTAATTATTACAGTCAGGAGATATGCAATTGTCTGGGAGTAGACAAACCATCGAATATCGAATTTGCCTTTTAAAATATTGGTAAACAGAAATATTGAACATATAATGATCATTAGAAAACGATCTAATACCGATAACAGACTGTCGGTGCGGAACAGATGCAGTGCACTTATATTTGACCTCAGATAAAGAGTTAAAGATATCATGAACTGATTTAATATCAGGAAGAAAAGGATGTGAAACTGAATTTTGCTATAACCGATTATAAAAGCGATAGTCAGGCTGAAAACAGTATATACAACAGCCAGAATAAGCTTTAATCCCACTATGTTGGCCAGATGTTTAGATAATAAAAAATTATGTTTGGCAATATTGCAGTTGTTGTAATTGGTAATTCCTATATCAAGGAGTATATTCAGGATCATTGAAAAATTAAACAGGGCAAAGTATAAACCATAGCTTTCATCTCCTACCATATTTTGCACAGTCCGGTCTATTCCAAAAATCCAAAATGGTTTGATCAGGAGGTTTAAAAATACCAGCAATATGAGGTTGGTAATAAATTTACGCTTCAATTTCGGTTTTTAACAATATTGCATTAATGAACAGTCAAAAGTAATAAATATTTGAACAGACTTTGTACTTTTATATCAAATTGAAATTTGTGTTATGGTAATCGCAGTTAATACAAGGCTATTACTTAAAGATAAGCTGGAAGGCATAGGCTGGTTTACATTTGAAACCTTAAAAAGGCTGACTGTCTCTTATCCCGAGCACCATTTTATATTTATTTTTGACAGGCCCTATTGTCGGGATTTTATTTTTTCTGATAATATTACGCCGGTGGTTACCGGGCCACCTACCCGGCATCCGGTGCTTTGGTATCTGTGGTTTGAATTTCGTATTCCTGCAATATTAAAAAAGTATAAAGCCGATATTTTTCTTTCACCTGACGGCTATTTGTCTCTTAACACAAATGTACCTCAGTTAGCAGTAATACATGATCTCAATTTTGTTCATCGCTCCCGGGATCTTCCATGGCTTAAAAGCAAGTATTATAATTGGTTTTTCCCCAGGTTTGCCGGGAAAGCCGGCCGTATTGCCACAGTTTCTGAATATTCAAAAAAAGATATAGTTGAGTCATTTAATATTAACGAGAATAAGATCGATGTAGTTTATGACGGTGTTAATGAAATTTTTACTCCTTTGCCCGAAGAGGAAAAAATGGCTGTTTGCAGTCAAATAGCCGGGGGGAAGAGATATTTTTTATTTGTGGGAGCACTGAATCCGCGGAAAAATATTTATGGTTTATTAAAGGCATTCAATGAATTTAAAAAAATCAGCAGCAGCAACCTTAAGCTTGTTATCGTAGGAGGGGAAATGCATAAAACTGATAAAATTTTCAGATTTAACGATCAGATGGATTATAAAAATGATGTGATTTTTACCGGCCGGGTAACAACTGAAAAGTTGCAGAAAATTATGGGAGCTGCACTTTCGCTGGTCTTTGTTCCTTTTTTTGAAGGTTTTGGTATTCCTGTTGTTGAAGCAATGAGTGCAGGGGTACCGGTGATCTGCTCAAATACCACCTCCTTACCTGAAGTCGGGGGTGATGCCGTTTTATATGTTGACCCTTTTAATATCGACCAGATAACATATGCAATGGCCAGGATAGCCGATGAACCGGAGTTGCGGAAGATGATGATAAGTAAAGGATTTAAACAAAAGAAAAAATTCAGCTGGGATCAGACTTCCCGGCTTTTATGGAACAGTATTGAAAGAACAATACAATAATGCCGGGATCAATATTATTACCATATTATAAAAAAGATGTTACTGAGGCAGGTTGTGATGAAGCAGGCAGGGGCTCTCTTGCAGGGCCGGTATTTGCGGCTGCAGTTATTCTTCCTGCAAATTTTGAAAATAAGCTGTTGAATGACTCTAAAAAATTGACCCTCAGGCAAAGGTTAGCACTTCGCCCTGTTATTGAAAAAGAGGCAATTGCCTGGGCACTCGGATTTGCCTCTAATGAGGAGATTGACAGGATTAATATATTGAATGCCTCTTTTCTTGCCATGGACAGGGCAGTAAATAATCTGAAAATTACTCCCGGGCACCTGCTTATTGATGGCAACCGGTTTCGCTCCCTGACAAAGATCCCTTTTTCCTGCATAGTAAAAGGAGACAGCCGGCTTGCATCAATTGCCGCTGCATCTGTGCTTGCTAAAACTTATCGTGATGAATTTATGGAGAAGGCACATGATGAATTTCCGGTTTATGAGTGGGATAGAAATAAAGGATATCCGACAAAAAGACATAAAAAAGCCATAGCTGAAAATGGAATTTCAAAGTATCACCGGTTATCATTCAGATTAACAGATGAACAGCTTACCTTTAATTTCTGAGTTAAAAGAGAGTTTACTGATCCTGATCTTCAATTATGTATCCTTCGTCTACTTTCAGGTTTGAATCCATCGAGGCCAATACTGCCAACCGGTCGCAACGTTCATTACAGGGATGGTTGTCGTGTCCTTTGATCCAGACAATCTTTATATTATGTTTTTTATATAGTTCCAAAAACTGAAGCCAAAGGTCCTTGTTCTTTTTTCCTTTGAAATTTTTTGTCACCCAGTTGAACAGCCAGCCTTTTTCAACAGCATCTGCAACATATTTTGAGTCAGTATAAATAGTAACATAACTTCCTTTAATTTTCAATGCCTCCAACGCTTTGATAACAGCCAGCAACTCCATGCGGTTATTGGTTGTCATTTTATAACCCTGTGATAACTCCTTTCTGTATTTACCTGAAATCAGTACAATGCCATAACCTCCGGGTCCGGGATTTCCCCGCGATGCGCCGTCAGTGTATATTGTTATTTTTGGGGTTTGCATTACTCTGCCGGCAGTTATTCGATAATATACATCTCATCTATAAGGTTGTTTGCTCCTGCATATTTGTCAATTACCCAAAGTACAAAACGTATATCGACACTTATACAACGCTGCAGCTCAGGTTCAAATGCAATGTCACCACTCATTGCTTCCCAGTTGCCATCGAATGCTATGCCAATTAGCTCACCGTTGGCGTTAAGCACAGGACTACCCGAGTTGCCTCCTGTAATATCATTATTGGTAATGAAACATGCAGGTAAATTTCCGTCCTCTCCTGCATATCTGCCAAAATCTCCGGCAGATAAAAGGTCTTTCATTCTTTGAGGAACATTGAACTCATCGTCGCCCGGTATCTCTTTTTCTAAATAACCATGGTGGGTTGTATAATATTTATATTCAACTCCGTCTTTAGGTTTATAGTTCAGTATCTGTCCATATGTGAGCCTCATGGTTGAGTTGGCATCAGGATAAAAAATTTTATCTTTCTGCATCTCCATTAATCCTGCCAGGAACAAACGATGCCCCTCATCCAACCGCTTTTTGCTTTTGTCTGCCATCTCTCCTATTTCTCTGAATTTTCTGAAAATGTCTTGCGCGGCATTAAATACCATATCTTTTTTAAGAACCTTTAAATCCGGATTTTGAAAAAAGGTGTTTAACTCTTTTTCATTGTCGAAAATCGACTTTTTGAACATCTTCTCTGTGTATTTTATGAAATCTCCTTTATATTTTTTTTGTACGGCAGAAAAAAAGTCGGGATAAAAAACAGGATTGTTATTTTCAGCATAAAGAGATAAAAGGGTACCTGCTACTTTTCTATCGGTTTCAGCATTGTAGTCTTTAAAATGGCTTTCTGTTCCATTTGACACCCTGCTTTTTACTATATCTATAAATTCATTTTTTATTTCATTCTCACTAAGCAGTCTGTACAAAGGCAAAGTTCTGTATGCAAATGAAAATATTTCAGGCCCCCTTATCATTGCTTCGATCATATATTCCTGTGCTTTATTTATATCAACCTGTGAATAGGATTCAGCTATATAATTTAAGGCATTACCATATTTTGCTTTTCTGCTTTCGTCACTATTCACCCAGGTCATAAACTCATTTTCGAGGGCTTTTTTTCTTTCGATTACTTTCAGGTTGTCAAGGCCGTTATTTTGTCCGATACTATATTTATAGTAATTTGAGCTTTGTGCATATTTTGAAGCATACTGTATTTTTGCTTTAGGACCCGTAGACATATATTCATTGAGAATTTTCAGTTTGGCATTACGAACTTCAACGCGTACGGGATTGGTAACTTCCATTATATAATTAACATCATACGATGTAATATATCTGTTGGTATGCCCCGGATAGCCCATTATCATTGCAAAATCTCCTTCTTTAAATCCTTTTAGCGATATTGGCAGATAGTGTCTGGGTTTATACGGGATATTGTCTTCGGAAAAGCTTGCAGGTTTACCGTCGGCTCCTGTATATACACGGAAAAGGGAAAAATCGCTTGTATGCCGGGGCCACATCCAATTATCGGTATCTCCTCCAAACTTACCAAGTGCCTGTGGGGGAGCTCCTACTAATCTAATGTCTGAAAAGGTTTCTGTGACAAAAAGATGATATTGATTTGAATTGAAGAAACTTCTTACGAAAGTTTCATAATGGGTGTTTTTTCTGGCTTCTCTTTCTAATTCGTTTGATACGGCATAGATCTTTTTGTTTCTTTCATCTTCGTCCATATCGTCTGTCACTTCAGCCAGCACCTTATCGGTTACGTCCTCTATACTGATCAGGAATGACACTGTTTTGCCGGGATTTGGAAGCTCTTCATCATACGACATTGCCCAGAATCCCTCCTCAAGATAGTTGTTATCAACTGACGAATGGTTTTGAATTTCATCATAACCACAGTGATGATTTGTAAGGATCAGTCCATTTTCTGAAATTACTTCAGCAGTACATGAGCCTCTGTCTAATGCTACCACGGCATCTTTAAGACTTGCATTATTAATGTTGTAAATTTCGTTTGGGCTAAGTTTCAATCCCTTATCCTGCATATTACTGATATTGAATTTGTCAATAAGAGAGGGCAACCACATACCCTCGTCGGCTATTCCGTTGCCGCAAAATATCAACACATTCAGCAGGACCAAAATCAATTGTCTCATAATGATTCTTTTTAATAAGGTACAAATATAGTACTTCAAATATTAAAGACATCGATAATATTTTTTGTTTTATATTACAGCTGGTTAAAAAATCCTAAACCGGACGATAGTTTATCAATTCTTACTAAATTTGCATTTCCCGTATATTTGAATTTAAAGAGTGCAAAAAAAAATATTTAAAAAGCTTAAAGACCGGTACAGGCTCATTATTTATAATGATTCAACCTTTCAGTCGGTTTGGAGTATGAAGCTATCCCGGCTGAAAGTTTTCACCATTACCAGTTTGTTATCTGCAATAATTGTGATACTTGTTATTTTGTTGATAGCCACAACAGGCTTGAGAGAATATATTCCCGGATTTCCCGGAGCTGAATACAGGCAGATACTTGTGAGAAATGCATTGATAGTTGATTCGCTTGAAGTTGAGCTGCAGAGGCGTGATGAATATCTTGGTACAATTAAAACATTAATTTCAGGAGGTGTTCAGGAAGACTATCTGATAGAGGATACAATACATAAAATTGAAAATATTGAATTTTATGAATTTAATCATGATTCGGTGTTTCAGGACAGGTTAATGGCTGAACAGACCAGTTTGATGATCAATAATTCTCAAAAAGATGATCTCAGCCTCAGCCAAATTCACTTTTTCGCTCCTGTTAAGGGAATGATAACAGATCATTTTGATTTGGCTAAAGATCATTTTGGTGTAGATCTTGTTAGCGGACCAAACTCCCGGGTTTCTGCCGTTCTTGACGGTACTGTGATCTTTTCGGGCTTTACTTTGGAAACCGGTTATGTGATCTACGTTCAGCATCACTCAGATCTGATATCGGTTTATATGCATAATTCCGAACTGTTGAAGTCGCAGGGAGATAAGGTTAAAGCAGGCGAGGCTATTGCTTTTATCGGTAATACCGGAGAGTTATCGACCGGCCCACATCTTCATTTTGAAATTTGGTACAGAGGTAATCCTCTTGATCCTGAGCAATATATTGGTTTTTAATTTGTTAATAATTTTGCTGAAGAGAATAATTCATACAGAATTTAGAAAAGTATATGAGTAAAAAAAAAAGGATAGCTATTCTTGGATCAACCGGTTCAATCGGGACTAAATCGTTAGAAGTAATAGATAATAATTCCGATATATTTGAAGTAGAGGTGCTGACTGCTAACAATAATGTTGATCTGCTCATTATGCAGGCAATAAAATATCAGCCAAATGTCGTTGTTATAGCCAATAAGGATAATTACGGAAAAGTTGCTGATGCCCTTGAGTCATTTCCAATTAAAGTATTTGCAGGTAATGAATCCATTAACCGGGTTGTAGAGATGGAAACGGTTGATCTTGTTTTGACCGCCATGGTTGGCTATTCCGGGTTGATACCCACATATCATGCTGTAAAGAGCAGTAAAACTATTGCCCTGGCAAATAAGGAGACACTTGTGGTGGCCGGCGAACTGATTACAAATCTGGCAAAAGAGAATAATTCAGCTATTATACCTGTTGATTCAGAGCATTCGGCAATATTTCAATGCTTGGTCGGGGAGTTGCCAAACAGGATTGAAAAAATAATTTTAACATGTTCGGGAGGCCCGTTCAGGGGAAAAACAGAAGATGAACTTAAGAGCGTGACCGTCGGCATGGCTCTTGAACATCCAAATTGGGATATGGGTGCGAAAATAACAATAGACTCGGCCACACTTATTAACAAAGGATTTGAGGTTATTGAAGCACATTGGTTGTTTGGTTTGCCCTCTTCAAAAATTGAAGTGATTGTTCATCCCCAGTCGATAATCCATTCGGTAGTCCAGTTTGAAGACGGATCACTGAAGGCTCAAATGGGATTGCCTGATATGAGGCTGCCAATTCAATATGCATTGGGTTTTCCTTACCGTATAAAAAACAGCTTTCCCAGATTCAGCTTCAATGATTTCCCGATATTAAGTTTTGAGCAACCGGATATGTTAAAATTTCGTAATCTTGCACTTGCTTATAAAGCATTAGATACCGGAGGTAATGCTCCATGTGTGCTTAATGCCGCAAATGAGGTGGTGGTGCAGGCCTTTCTTGACGGAAGAACCGGATTTCCGGATATGCCTGCTATTATTGAAAAGACAATGGGTGCGGTTGGTTTTATAAAAAGTCCTGATCTGGATGACCTGATTCAGACTAATATAGAGGCGAGAAATATAACAAAATCATTAATAGGTATTTAAATAAAGAAAATAGATGGGAACAATTTTAATAAAAGCATTACAGTTAATTTTCAGTCTTTCAATATTAGTAATAATACATGAATTTGGCCATTTCCTTTTTGCCCGGATATTTAAAACCAGGGTAGAAAAATTTTATCTTTTTTTTAATCCGTGGTTTTCTCTTTTTAAGTTTAGAAAGGGTGAAACAGAATATGGATTAGGCTGGCTTCCCCTTGGCGGGTATGTTAAAATTTCCGGCATGATCGATGAATCAATGGATAAAGAAGCAATGAAGCTGCCGCCTGAGCCATGGGAGTTTCGTTCCAAACCTTCGTGGCAGAGGCTGCTTATTATGGTTGGAGGGGTTTTAATGAATTTTTTGTTTGCTATAATAGTATATATAGGAGTTTTATATGCATGGGGAGAGGAGTATCTTCCCACTGCTAATGTAAAGTATGGAATTGTAGTAAATGAAATCGGGGAGCAGATAGGGTTTAGAACAGGTGATAAAATTTTGACCGTCGATAACCGGTATGTTGAAAATTTTATGAAAATAATTCCATCTATTGTTCTTGATAATGCAAAGAGTGTTCAGGTTGAACGTAACGGGGAGAAAGTGAATGTGGAAATTAGTGATGAAGCTCTTGCATTGATGTTGAAAAACAAATCGGTAATGTGGCCCAGGATCCCATTCCGGTTAGGAGTTGATGATTTTACGGATGATTCGCCTGCAAAAACGGCAGGGATGCAGGTGGGAGACGAGATAAAAGGAATGAATGGAGAGTATTTTGTATATTATGATGACTGGATAAAAGCTGCAAAGGATAATGCCGGGAATGCCGTAGTCCTGAATATAAGCAGAAATGGAGAAATATTCAATATTCCGCTTACTATTGGAGAAGATGGAATGATCGGTATAAAAAACAGTCATTTTGCAGATCACTATTTTGAATTGAATACCATAAGTTATGGTTTTATAGAGTCAATTCCTGCAGGTATAAAAAGAGGATGGCAGACAATCAGAGACTACCTGAAACAGTTTAAGCTTTTTTTCAGGCCGGATACAAAAGCTTATGAATCGCTGGGAGGGTTTGCTGCAATCGGTAATATATTTCCGGACAGATGGGATTGGTTTTCATTTTGGAATATGACCGCTTTTATCTCTATTATTCTGGCAATAATGAATCTTCTTCCTATTCCTGCTTTGGATGGAGGACATGTGATGTTTCTTTTTTATGAAATGATAACAGGGAGAAAGCCCGGAGATAAGTTTCTTGAATATGCTCAAATTACCGGGATGATCATTTTATTGGCATTGGTGCTTTTTGCAAATGCCAATGATATAATAAAAATGATTAATGGCACATTTTAAGTAAAAAAATTCTATTTTTGCAACAAACCATTTTAACTTTGAATCATGAATTTATTTGTAATTACCGGATTTATCGGGCCACAGGAGATAATTATAATCCTTATAATCGTGCTTCTCCTTTTTGGAGGAAAAAAAATTCCCGAATTGATGAAAGGCCTTGGAAAAGGTATGAGAGAATTTAAGAAAGCCACAAAAGAGGATGATGATGATGATGCGGTCGGCACAAAATCGGAACCAGGGAAAATTGAAAAATAGATAGTCCCGGTAGATGATATTGATCCCGTTACTGCAGATATCAGCAACGGGATTTTTTATCTTTGACAAATAAAAAAGGCAAGCTTTTTGTGACTCGTGATATATATAAAAATGTAGTTGTTATGGGCTTAAAAATGAACTTCAGCTTTATTTTCATACTATGTATGATACTTCTTGCCGGCTGCAAAGAGGGAGGTTCGGGTATTGGTAAAAATATTACGGGTAAAGCCGGGGAAATAGTTGTTGTTATCCCTAACAATTATTGGGAAGGAGAAACAGGGAAGCTGTTACGCGATAATTTGGAGCAGGAACATGTAGCCCTTCCACAGGATGAACCGCTGTTTGACCTTATTAATGTGCCTCCTGAAGCATTTACTTCAATTTTTAAAACTACCCGCAATATACTTCAGGTAAAAATATCTTCCACAGTTGATTCAACAGGAGTATTTTTAAATAAGGATGTTTGGGCCAGTCCGCAAACTGTAGTTATCATTCAGGTTAGAAATGCCGGAGAATTGAAAGAGCTTTTTGAAGAAGAAAAGGAGAAGATAATGGCGGTTTTTTTACAGGCTGAAAAAGAAAGGTTGACTTATAACTACGATAAATACTATGAGAAGAGTGTTTATAATGTTCTTAACAGAGATTTTAATTTTATTATGAAATTACCTCCGGGTTTCCGGACAGCTAAGCAGGAAAAAGACTTTATCTGGTTCAGATATGAGACTCCTGACATATCGCAGGGAATAGTTATCTATACATTTCCTTATATTTCGGACAGCACCTTTACTGTTAACTATCTGGTTAATGTGAGAGACAGTGTTTTAAAAGAAAATGTATCCGGCCCGACTGAAGATTCTTATATGTCAACTGAAAAAAGAGTTGAACAAATATTTAACATAAGAGAGCATAATGGCAACTATGCGTCAGAGATGAGGGGATTATGGCGATTAATAAATGATTATATGGGAGGCCCTTATATATCTCTTGAAGTATTAGATATATCAAACCGGAGGGTAATTGCAGTGTTTGGCTATGTTTATGCTCCAAGTAAAGATAAAAGAAATTACCTCAGACAGGTAGAAGCAATGGTCTATTCCCTGAAATTAAATAATCAGGCTGAAAATGATAAAATAAACAGTCAGATAAAAATGGGCAATTAATCATTCAGAAAACTGCTTTTATTATTTCCCTCACATTGTCAGAAATGCCGTAGGTATATATGTGAAGTGATGGAACATTATGTGCTACAAGGTCCTTTGATTGATATATTGCCCATTCGGTACCTATTTTTCTTGCTTCATCATTGTTTTTACATTTTGAAAGCTCAGCAGCCAGCTCCTGCGGTAGTTTTATATTGAAGATCTTTGGCAGTACCGTTAATTGATTCTTCATATGTATTGGTTTGATACCCGGAATGATAGGTACTGTTATACCAACAGCACGACACTTTTCGACAAATTCGTAATAGACCTTATTGTCGAAAAACATTTGTGTTACTATATATTCAGCACCTGCATCCACTTTTTGTTTTAAATATTTCAGGTCATACTCCATGTTTGGTGCTTCAAAATGTTTTTCAGGATATCCCCCGACTCCGATGCAAAAATCAAGAGGTGTGTTATTTTTTAAGTCTTTTTCAAGATATGAACCTTTCCTTAGGTTTACTATCTGTTCAACCAGTTCGTTGGCATATGAGTGCCCCTCTTTTTCAGGGATAAAAAGATTCTGGCTTTTTATTCCATCGCCACGTAAAGCCAGCACATTTTCTATTTCAAGAAAATAGAGGTCAATAAGAACATATTCTGTTTCACTTTTGGTAAATCCTCCACAAAGTATATGAGGCACTACGGGAATGCCATAACGGTACTGAATTGATGCGGCTATTGCAACTGTACCCGGGCGTTTTCTTCTTATATTTTTTTTAACGGTTCCATCAGACATTTTTTGAAATTGAACCTCATCACGATGGGTGGTAATATTTATATATTTCGGGTCAAAGTCTATAAGATTTTCTATTGTTCGATAAATACTTTCCGGATCATTACCCTTCAGCGGAGGTAGTAATTCAAAGGAAAAAATTGTTTTATTTGAGTTTTTTATTATATCAATTACTTTCATGCTTTAACTTTTGAGAGCTACAAAATTAACAAATCGTTCCGGTAATTTATAATTTGACCGATATTAAGTGATGATATAAAAAAGTTAAGCGTTTTTAATAAGTTTAATATTGTCTTTTATGCCGGGAGCAGGCCCGATTAAACAGTCTGCCGGATATAAACTTAAATCAGACGGCAGAACTATGGTAAAAGGCAAATAATAAAATTTTTATTTGCTCCATATTCCCGGTTAAAATTTACCGGACTTTTATTTTACTTGGAATTAAGAGGCCGGCAGGCTTGAAAATTTTTTATATTTGCATATTTTTTAAAGAAGTAGCAGAATCAGAGATGACAAGAAAATTTCAGGAATATAAAAACCTTGATCTTTCCCAAATTAATAAAGAGATATTAAAGCGCTGGATCAGGGAAGATACATTTCATAAAAGTATTTTGATCCGTGAGGGATCTCCCTCATTTATGTTTTATGAAGGTCCTCCTTCTGCTAACGGTATGCCGGGTATACATCATGTAATGGCCAGGGCAATAAAAGATATTTTTTGCCGGTATAAAACGATGAAAGGTTTTCTGGTTCACCGCAAAGCCGGTTGGGATACACACGGACTTCCTGTTGAGTTGAGTGTCGAGAAATCTTTGAATATAAATAAAGAAGATATAGGGGTAAAAATTTCGGTTGAAGAGTATAATGATGCCTGCCGTAAAGAGGTAATGAAATATACCAGCGAATGGGAAGAGCTTACCCGCCGGATGGGGTACTGGATAAATATGGATGATCCCTATGTCACATATGATAATCGTTATATTGAGTCGGTATGGTGGTTGTTGAAGAGGATTTATCAAAAGGGATTACTTTATAAAGGGTATACTGTTCAGCCGTACTCTCCTGCAGCAGGGACAGGGCTTAGCTCCCATGAACTTAACCAGCCGGGATGTTATCGTGATGTCACTGATACTACAGTTGTGGCTCAGTTTAAAGTGAAACGAAATGAAAGGTCCGATTTTCTTTTTGACAAAGGTGAGAGTGATCTTTGTTTTTTGGCCTGGACAACAACTCCATGGACATTGCCTTCAAATACTGCATTATGTGTAGGCCCCGGGATCAGATATGTGAAGGTGCAGTCATTTAATCCTTACACCGGATTACCATGTAGCTTTATTTTGGCAAAAGAGCTGCTTTTTGCATATTTTGATAAAAAGAATGAAGAAGTACCTTTTGACGGGTATAAGCCGGGAGACAAACAAATTCCTTTTAAAATAACAGGTGAATATACCGGTAAAACATTAGCCGGAGTTCAATATGAGCAATTAATTGATTGGGTTAAACCGGAAGGGAAAGCTTTTGAAGTTATAACAGGTGATTTTGTCACTATTGAGGATGGAACAGGTATAGTGCACATGGCTCCTACCTTTGGGGCTGACGACGACAGGGTTGCCCGGCAAAATGGGATTGTTCCCCTGTTAATTTATGACATTGACGGGAAAACTCAGGCGATGGTGGATCGGAAAGGGAAGTTTTTCTCAATCAATGAGATGTCGGAAAAGTTTGTTGAAAAGTATGTCAATCTGAAGAGTTATAGCGAATTTGCAGGGAGGCCCGTAAAGAATGAATATGACGACAGGCTGGGAGAAGACGATCCTTCTGTTGATGTTGATATAGCTGTTATGCTTAAGTATAATAATAAAGCATTCAGGATTGAAAAACATGTCCATAATTATCCCCATTGCTGGCGCACCGATAAGCCTGTTCTTTATTATCCGCTTGATTCCTGGTTCATTAAGACCACTGCGGTTAAAAAGAGGCTGGTTGAATTGAACAATACAATTAACTGGAAACCTCAATCTACAGGGTCAGGGAGATTTGGGAACTGGCTTGAGAATCTGGTCGACTGGAATCTGAGCCGTTCGAGATTCTGGGGTACCCCCTTACCTGTATGGCGCACGGAAGATGGTTCCGAAGAGATATGCATAGGATCGGTTGCTGAATTGGTTGGTGAGATAAACAGGTCTGTAGCAGCAGGGTTCATGGCAGGAAATTCATTTTCAGAATTTGATACTAACGACTTATCTAAAGAGAATTATGAAAAGATTGATCTGCATAAGCCTCATATTGATAATATAATATTGGTCTCCCCGACCGGCAAAAAAATGTATCGTGAATCCGATCTGATAGATGTGTGGTTTGATTCGGGAGCTATGCCTTATGCTCAGCACCATTACCCTTTTAACAGCTTATTTGGCGGTAATGAAGAGAGCAGTAAATGGCATGCGCTCTTTCCTGCAGATTTTATTGCCGAAGGAGTTGATCAGACAAGAGGATGGTTTTTTACCCTCCACTCTATTGCCGGCATGGTCAGCGATTCAGTGGCATTCAAAAATATTATCTCTACAGGTTTGGTACTCGACAAAAAAGGAAATAAGATGTCGAAACGTCTCGGGAATGCAGTCGATCCCTTTGAAACCATTGATCAGTACGGTTCAGACCCTTTGCGCTGGTATATGATCACTAATGCTCAACCCTGGGATAACCTGAAGTTTGATTTTGATGGTGTGGACGAAGTAAAGAGAAAATTTTTTGGCACACTATATAATACATATAACTTTTTTGCTCTTTATGCCAATGTAGATAATTTTATTTACAAAGAGCCTGAAATACCTGTTTATGAAAGGCCTGAACTTGACAGATGGATAATCTCCCTGTTAAACACACTTGTTAAAGAGGTAAATGAGAGCTATGAAAATTATGAACCCACCCGTGCAGGTCGTGCTATTTCTGAGTTTGTAATAGAAAATCTAAGTAATTGGTTTGTAAGGTTAAGCAGAAAAAGATATTGGGGTGGCGAATATGGTGCTGATAAGATTTCTGCTTTTCAAACACTTTATATATGTCTTGAAACAGTTGCCAGACTGATGGCTCCCATAGCGCCATTTTATGCCGATCAGCTCTTTATTGACCTTAACAGTGTTACCGGTCGCGAAAAGGTTCAAAGTGTTCATCTGTCAGATTTTCCTGTATGCGATAAATCACTTATTGATACCGGATTAGAGGAGAAAATGGAAATTGCCCAGAAAGCTTCATCTATGATATTGGCGCTTAGAAGGAAAGAAAAAATTAAAGTGAGGCAACCATTGGCAAAAATAATTGTTCCTGTAATTTCAGAAAAATTTATCAGGCAGTTTGATGAAGTTAAGGATATTATTATGTCCGAGGTTAATATTAAATCGGTAGAATATCTTAAAGATACTTCAGGAATGATCAGGAAGAAGCTTATCCCTGACTATAAAGCTCTTGGCCCTAAGTATGGTAAGCTGATGAAAAAGATTGCCGGTGCTCTTACCGGGGTTGACCAGGCAGAAATTAAAAAGCTTGAAGAAACAGGTGAGATTGTTATCACTGCAGGTGAAAATCAAATTGTCATAAAAAAGGAAGATGTTGAAATACGAACAGAAGATATTCCGGGGTGGACTTTAGCTACTGAAGGGCAGCTGACTGTTGCCTTGGATATAAATATTACCGAAGAGCTGAAACAGGAGGGGATAGCTCGTGAGTTTATAAATAAAATCCAAAATCTCAGGAAAGAGAGCAATTTTGAAGTCACCGACAGGATAGAGCTGAAGATATTGAAAAATGATGAAATTAATGAAGCTGTTATGAATTTCAGAAATTATATTTGTGAGCAGACTCTGGCTCTTGATATTTATTTGGCAGATGAACTTTCTGCACCGCCGGCAAAAGATGTTGAAATTGACAAAGATGTCATAGCCCGGATCGAGGTTAAAAAACTAATTTAGGTGAAATTTCCGGTTATTAAAATGTATGATAAAAAATTATTAAATTAGGGCGGCTGTTTGAGAGGATGGTAATTATTAAAGTTTTTTAAAATGGGAAAAAAAAACAGATATTCGGATGAAGAGTTGAAGGAATTTAAACAACTTATACTTCAAAAGCTTAAGAAGGCTCAGGAAGATTACGGAATGTATAAGAGTTCCATCACTCATGGCGATGAGAACGACACCCAGGATACTTCGCCTACATTTAAAGTACTCGAGGAGGGCGCCGCTACTTTATCGAAAGAGGAGGCCGGCAAGTTAGCTCAAAGGCAGCTGAAGTTTATACAGCATCTGCAGGCTGCTCTCGTCAGAATAGAGAATAAAACTTACGGTATTTGCCGTGAGACAGGGAAGCTGATCTCTAAAGAACGATTGCGTGCTGTGCCGCATGCAACACTTAGTATAGATGCAAAAAAGAAAATGGGGTAGCTGATTAGGAATAGTAATATTTTATTATTCCCGGATATCTGCACAAAAAGAAAATTCCGGGAGTTTTTTATGATAAAAAAATGAAAGACCGAAAGCTGAAACTGGGTTTGCTTATACTGATTCTTCTTATTGCAGATCAGGTTTTGAAATTTTGGATTAAAACCAATTTGTCTCTTGGAGAGGAGATTGTGATTTTTAAAAATTGGTTTATACTCCATTTTGTTGAAAATAACGGGATGGCTTTCGGATTTGAATTTGCCGGAAAGTATGGTAAACTGTTTCTCAGCCTGTTTAGGATTGTTGCTGTGATTGCTATCGGGTGGTACCTGCTCAGGCTGAGCCGTGATAAAGAGGTGCCTTTTAGTTTTTTGGTGAGCATTGCACTTATATTTGTCGGGGCTTTGGGAAATATTATTGACAGCTTGTTTTATGGCCTTATTTTTAATCACAGTTATGGCCAGGTTGCTCAGTTTCTGCCGGAAGGCGGCGGCTATGCCGGTTTTTTTCATGGTAAAGTAGTTGATATGTTTTACTTTCCCATTATTCAGGGAACAATACCTAAATGGATGCCTTTCAGGGGAGGAGATGAATTTATCTTTTTCAGGCCGGTATTTAATATTGCAGATTCATGTATAACAATTGGCATATTTACAATACTTCTTTTTCATCGTAAGTTTTTTGATAAGTTTGAGAATTCAAAAAAGGAAGATGAGCTGCAAGCTGCTGAATCTTAGGAACCAACCTGCAACTATTTACCCCTTAACACTATTACCGTTACCTTTCCTATATAAAACACAATCTTTTTTCCTCTTTTATTTTACCTTTGTGTTTTTCGGTAAAATTATTGACCTTAATGAGTAATAAACTTACAATTTATAATACATTAACTCGTAAAAAAGAACCATTTAATTCCTTAGTTGAGGGGAGGGCCGGGCTTTATGTGTGCGGGCCTACCGTATACAGTGATTCACATCTGGGGCATGCGCGGCCGAATATAACATTTGACCTGCTGGTAAGATACTTGAAATACCTTGGTTATAAGGTCAGGTATGTCAGGAATATCACCGATGTGGGGCATCTCGAAAATGAGGATGAGGAGACAGGCGAGGATAAAATTTTAAAAAAAGCAAGAATAGAGCAGCTGGAGCCTATGGAAGTAGTTCAAAAGTATATGAATACTTTTCACCGCAATATGAGGCAGCTGAATACCCTTCCGCCTGATATTGAGCCCCGGGCCTCCGGGCATATTATAGAGCAGCTGCAAATGATAGACCGGATATATAAAAATGGTTTTGCATACGAAGTAAATGGTTCTGTCTATTTTGATGTTGAAAAGTATAATGAGAAATATCATTATGGGAAGCTGTCGGGCCGAAATATAGAAGAGATAAAAACAAATACAAGGAAGCTTGATGGCCAGGATGAAAAAAAGAACCCCTTTGATTTTGCTTTATGGAAAAAGGCATCTCCGGAACATATAATGCAGTGGCCCTCGAAATGGAGCAGTGGTTTTCCGGGATGGCACCTTGAGTGTTCAGCAATGAGCATTAAATATCTCGGGGAAATATTTGATATACACGGAGGGGGCATGGATCTTGCTTTTCCTCATCATGAATGCGAAATAGCACAGTCGACCGCCAGCCTTGGAAAGGAGTCTGTAAGGTACTGGATGCACAATAATATGATAACGATCAATGGGCAGAAAATGGCCAGGTCGCTTGGAAACTTTATCACTTTGGATGAGATTTTTTCAGGAAATCATGAACTGTTGGAAAAGGCTTATTCTCCAATGACAATCAGATTCTTTTTGTTGCAGGCTCATTACAGAAGTACATTGGATTTTTCCAATGAAGCGCTGAGGGCATCGGAGAAAGGATTGGCAAGGCTGATGGAAGCCGCCGGGGCTTTAAATGATCTTTCAGCTTCAGAAAATTCAACTGTTGATGTGGCGGGATTAAAAGAGAAAATTTTTGTTGCACTGAGTGATGATCTTAATAGTCCGGTTGCAATTGCATCCCTTTTTGATGGGGTGAAAATGATAAATTCAATCAGGGGAGGAACAGATTTTTTGACGAAGCAGGATATTGATGATTTGAAAATGCTTTTTAATACTGTAGTTTTTGATATCCTCGGATTGATTGACGAAAAGAGTGAAGAGGGAGAAGCAGATAAAGTATTGAATGAGGTAGTGGAGTTATTGCTGAGCCTGAGGGTAGAGGCGAAAAATAAAAAGGAGTGGCAAACTGCCGATCGGATAAGAGACGGACTTAACTCTCTCGGAATTGAGGTAAAAGATACTAAAGATGGATTTGAGTGGAAAATAAAAAGAGTATAAAAAAGGTTAATTTTTATTTTAAAAAATAATGTTTTCAGGAATTGTTGAAGAGTATGGTATAGTAACGGCTATTGAAAAGGAGAAAGACAATGTGCATTTTACACTGAACTGTTCATTTGCCGATCAATTGGCAGTTGATCAGAGTTTATCTCATAACGGAGTCTGTTTAACTGTTGTTGAAGTGGATAAAAAGGCTAAGACCTATAAAGTTACTGCCATTAAAGAGACACTGTTAAAATCAAACTTGGGATTGCTTGAAGCAGGGTCAAAAGTAAATTTGGAGAGAAGTTTGGTTATGAATGGACGGCTCGACGGGCATATAGTACAGGGACATGTTGATCAGACGGCAGTATGCACAAAGGTAGAAGAAGCAAATGGGAGCTGGTATTATACTTTTGAATACAGCCCGGATCCAGAGCTGGTAAAGCAGGGTTATATAACTGTGGAAAAAGGATCTGTGACGGTCAATGGAGTAAGCCTGACTGTTGTGAATTCAAAAGACAGTTCATTTCAGGTAGCAATAATACCATATACTTATGAGATTACAAATTTTCACACTTTTAACCCCGGAACAGTTGTTAATTTAGAGTTCGATATTATTGGAAAGTATCTAAGCAAATTAATCTCTTACAGATAAAAATGGGGAGGGCAGCATTAATTACCGGCGCATCTAAGCGTATTGGCAGGGCAATGTCAGAATACCTGGCCGGATTGGGATGGGATATAATAGTTCATTATAATTCATCAGAAAAAGAAGCTTTGAAATTTGTCGGAGAGCTGCAGATGAGTTACCCAAATCAAAGATTTTCAATGGTTAAAGCAGACCTGTCAATATTATCTGACATTGAAAGTCTGATTCCTGTAGTGGCTTCCGGCTATGAAAAAATCGAACTGCTGATAAATAATGCTTCAGCTTATATGCCTGCATCCATTGCAAAAACCTCATCAGCTGTATTAGATAAAAATTTTAATATTCATCTGAAATCTCCTTTTATTTTGATTCGTGATTTTGCCAACTATTTTAAAAGTGGCAATATAGTTAATATGGTTGATACACGAATTGTAAAAAACAGTTTCAGTTATGCAGCATATTCATTGTCAAAACAGGCTTTGTGGAATCTTACCAAGATGGCAGCTTTTGAATTTGCTCCTGCAATACGTGTTAATGCCATAGCTCCCGGATTGATCCTTCCGCCTGAGGGGAAAGGCTCAGACTATCTTGAAAAACTGGCAGAAAAAGTGCCTTTGAAAAGAGCAGGAAATATTGAAGCTATTATTAAAAGTCTCGTTTTTATTTTGGAAAATGATTATGTCACCGGTCAGTTAATTTTTGCTGACGGTGGAGAAAATTTAGGTTATACTGATAATTATTAAAATGACTAAAATAAAAGTTAAAAATTTATTACTGCGCACCTTTATAGGTTTTAATCCCGAGGAGCTTGTAAATCAACAAGATGTATTAATTAATTTTGAGATAGAGTATAATACGTCAAAAGAGTTTTTAGAGAGAGATGATCCGGAAAATATTCTTAATTATAAAGAATTAACAAAAAAAGTAATTTCTTTTGTAGAGAAAGGACGTCATAAATTATTGGAGGTTTTAACTCATAATATTCTGAATCTGCTGATGGAAGATGAAAGAGTCAGATATGCAAAGGTGGAAGTTGATAAGCCTCATGCATTGCGTTTTGCCAAATCGGTGTCGGTAACAATGGAAAAAAAGAGAAATATCTGATGTTTTTTTAAATAGTATAAGAGAATAATTAATATTTGGAAAGATGAACCCGGAACCTGGAAATGATACTGAAAATAAATACCCGGGGGTGAATGTTGCCATTATTGGCATAGGTTCTAATATAGATGCTGAAAAAAACATTTCGGTAATGCTTGATATATTGGGTTCTGAAGTGACCGTGGTAAAGATTTCAAAATTGTTGAAAACTAAGCCGATTGGGATTGAAGATCAGCCTGACTATACTAATGGAGCTGTAAAAGTGGAGACTGTTTTTGGGATTAAGGAGCTTGAGCTGTTGTTAAAAAAAATAGAGGACAGGTTGGGCCGTAACAGAGATGCACCAAAATTCGGTCCCCGTACCATTGATCTCGATATTATTGTCTGGAACGGACAGATTGTTCATCAGGAGTACTTTTCAAGGGGATTTTTAAGAGACAGCGTTATAGAAGTATCATGATAATTTTTTAAAATAAGATGGTTAAGAATAAATTAAGAAGAAAGCATTATTTGTTTATGGCCGGCGGAGGTTTAATTATGCTTTTCTTAATATTGATATTTAATATGACTATAAAATATACATCAACCAACAGCTTTTGCATGATTTGCCATGTACACCCTGAAGCAGAAGCTGCATGGAGGTTGTCTGATCATCATAATACATCAAGCGGATTTTCGGCAAACTGCGTTGATTGCCATATCCCGCCCCAAGAGCAGCCTGTAAACTTCATTGTAAGAAAAGCATATCATGGTTTTCACGATCTTTATTACTATCTTTTTAAAGACACTGATAAGATTGACTGGGAAGCAAAGCGTACTTTTGAAGCTTCTAAAAGATTTGTTTATGAAGACGGATGTAAAAAGTGTCATACAAATCTTTTTCCTTCAACACTCGATGCTTTGGGTGGGGAGTCACATTTGAAGTATGTAAATGAACCCGGTGAATCGTCATGTGTGCAGTGTCATCTTGAGGTTGGGCACTACCGTGGTGAGTCTCTTCTTGTAATTGAAGAGAGCTTTGCAGATTCGGCAGAACTCTTTATGGAGCCTGCTTATATTGATAAATTTGAGGACTTTTCAGAACAGATACCCGGAACTATTGTCTCTTTTAAAATGGTAGCTGTAAAAGGAGGGGTCTTTAATATGGGGAGCCCTGAAGATGAGCCTTACCGAAGGCCGGATGAAGGACCGGTACGGGAGGTTGAGGTGAGTGATTTCTGGATGTCGGAGGTTGAGGTTACCTGGAATGAGTATTTGGCATTTTTCAACGCAACAGGTTCCCAGGGAAGAAAAGAAGCTGATGCTGCCGGAGTTGACGAAGAGACAGATGGTATATCAGGTGCCACTCCTCCCTGGGGAGCTCCTGACCAGGGATGGGGCATGGGAAGCAGGCCTGCCATTACCATGACTCATCATGCCGCGCAAACATATTGCAGGTGGCTGAGCAGTATAACGGGGAAAAAGTACAGACTTCCTACGGAGGCCGAGTGGGAATATGCTGCCAGAGGAGGAACCTCAGGGCCTTACTTTTTTGAAGGTTCTCCTAAAAAATATGAAAAGGACAGGTTTTGGAATAAAATATTTGGAGCCGATACTACGAAAATAAATAGTTTTGTAATTTATCAGAGTAATAGTCCTTACCGGACACAGCCTCCGGAAATGATCAAGCCAAATCCGTTTGGATTGAAAAATATGTTAGGTAATGTGGCAGAGTTTTGTCTCGATTTTTATGACCCTGAGGTATATGCAAAATATCCTCAGGGAGTAGTGAAAAACCCCAGAGGGCCCCGGGATGGACTTGAATATGTTGTGAGGGGCGGATCCTTTAAAAATAGCGCTAAAGATTTGAGAGTTGCACAACGTAGCTTTACTATGACAAAGGATTGGCTGGTAACCGACCCTCAAATACCTAAAAGCATCTGGTGGTACTCTGATTGTAATCATGTGGGATTTAGGGTGGTTTGTGAGTATGACTCAGATTTTGAATATGTAAAAAAATAAAAGAGAGATATAATGCAAAAAGATCAGCTTTCAAGAAGAAACTTTTTAGAGCGGTCAGCTATAGTTGGAGCGGCCGGACTGGCAGGATTGAGTATAATAAATTCCTGCAGCAGAAAAAAGATAGCAGTTGATTATGAATTTCCACCCCTTCTTGAGAAAGCGCCTGATGGAAATAAGATCCGGGCAGGTCTTATAGGCTGTGGTAACAGAGGAACGGGGGCAGCTCTTAATTTTCTGTCTGCCGGTAATGACCTTGAGCTGGTTGCTTTGGCTGATGTTTTTGAAGATAAGGTGTGGGATTGCCACAGTAAGTTGAAAGAACAAAAGGTTGAAGTTCCCGAAAAAAATTGCTTTTGGGGCTTTGACAGTTACAAAGAGTTACTGGAACTTGATCTTGATGTTGTGTTGCTGGCATCACCGCCTCATTTCAGACCTGAACATTTTGATGCGGCCGTACAGGCAAAGAAAAATGTCTTTATGGAAAAGCCGGTGGCAGTTGATCCGGTAGGGGCAAGGCAGATAATAGCAACTTCTAAAAAGGCTGAAAGTATGGGGCTTACAGTTGTTTCCGGGACTCAGCGAAGACATCAGCATGACTATATTGAAACATACAGGCAGGTGGCTTCCGGTGCAATTGGAGAAATAACAGCTGCAAAAGCCTGGTGGCTTCAGACACATGTCTGGTTTCGAACCCGCGAGGAAGGCTGGAGTGATATGGAGTATATGCTTCGTAACTGGAATAATTTTTGCTGGCTTTGCGGGGATCATTTTCTGGATACCCATGTTCATAATATAGATGTTATAAACTGGTTTATGGGTAAGCATCCGGAATCAGCCATAGGCTTTGGGGGCAGGGTTCGCAGACTGACGGGTGATCAGTATGACTTTTTCAGTGTTGATTTTGATTACGGGAATGGACTCTTTTCACATAGTATGTCAAGGCAAATTGATGGATGTGCCAACTCTCTCGGAGAACTTATTGTGGGAACTGAAGGTTATACAAATTGTGTAAATACAATTTTCAATCATGATGGTTCGGTAAAATGGCAGTATGAATACCCAAAAACCAAGGATGGTAAATCGACCGGGATGTTAAAAGTATCGCCTTATGTACAGGAACATATAGATATGGTAACGGCAATAAGAAGCTATAAGCCTGTTGTTGAGGGAGAGCGGACCGCAATATCAAATATGACTGCAATTATGGGGAGGACAGCTGCATATACCGGGCAAAAGGTTACCTGGGAGGATATGATGAATTCTGCTGAACGGCTCGGACCTACCGAATATACAATGGGTCGGGTGGATATGAAATTTCCGGTACCCCTGCCGGGAACACAGCATAATGAATAAAAAATATTATCATGATCACAGTGGTTATCCCGTTATTTAACGAGGAACAACTGGCTGAGAAGCTGATGAAGGAGCTTCGGACAGTTATGGATAATACAAAGGAGGAGTATGAGGTGGTGTGCGTGGATGATGGCAGCATTGACGGCACTTTGTCTATACTTTTAAAGTTCAGGGAGGAAAATTCTTTTTTGAAAATAATATCCTTGTCAAGGAATTTCGGATTACAAGCTGCTCTTACTGCAGGTATTGAATATGCTGCAGGAGACTATGTGGTTATAATGGACGGCGATTTTCAGGATCCGCCTGAATTGGTACCTGAGCTGATTGAAAAAATTAAATCATCGGGAGCAGATATTGTTTCCGCAGTCAGAAAATCCAGAAGTGAGAAGTGTGCAAAAAAAATTTATATAAATATATTCCATCGTATATTTGATAAGATCACTAAAGGACAGCAGGTTGCCCAAACAGGTAATTTTTGTATAATGAACAGGGCGGCACATCAGGCGATATTAAAATTTACGGAAAAAAACCGTTATATCCCCGGGATACGCAATTTCATTGGATTTAAACAGGAATATATCTATTATGACCGCCCTGACCGCCCCGGAGGGGAGGCTAAAATGAACAGACAGCAACTTTTTGCTTTGGCTGCCGATGCAATCTATTCGTTTTCCAAATGGCCGATAAAGGCATGTTTATATCTTGGATTGGCAGGGGTACTTTTCTTTTTTTGTGCTACTGTATATGCAATTGCTTCTAAATTTCTGGGCCTTGCTCCAATCGGATGGTCTTCCATGTTTTTGGCAATAAGTTTTTTTGGTTCGGTACAGCTTACATTTTTGGGATTGATCGGCGAATATATTTATCGGATTTTTAAAGAGGTGCAGGATCGCCCTCTCTATTTCGTACAGAAAATTTATGACTGAATTTGTTAAAATATTTCAATCAAAATATCTGTTTATTTTTGTTTTGTTTTTATCCGGGACGGTATTAATATTACTTGCACCGCATGCAGCAGTCAATGTGGATGAAGAGCTGCACTATCCCCATGCAAAAAAAGTAATTAACTGGTATTTTACCGGTGGCAGGGATAAAAGCTGCCTGGATACGCCAAAAACTAACCTGAAATATTACGGGCAATCGGTCGATAATTTCACCGCTCTGATTAACAGGGTTTTTAAAGTTAGAGATGAGTTTCTTGTCAGGCACTATACAGGGGCATTTTTTTTCTGGATACTGCTTCTTCTGGCGGGAAAACTGACCCGGGAACTTACCGGTTCATGGATGGCCGGTGCTTTTGCCGTTCTTTCGCTGATGATGATGCCCCGGCTATCGGGACAGGCATTTGGAAATCTTAAAGACATTCCATTTGCTGCAGGATACCTTGCAGGAATATTTTTTATTATAAGGTTTATAAAAGAACTTCCTTTTCCGCGCCGGAGGACAACAATATTACTTGCAATTGCAATTGCTTTCACTATTTCGGTGAGGAGCGGGGGATTTATACTTTTTCCCTATCTGGCAGCCGGGTTAGGTTTTTATCTTCTGTTTAAGCCTGAACTTTTTCAAAATATTTTTAATAACAGATCCCTTTTTTTATCCATAGTTTTTAAAGGATTGGTAATTATTTTTGTGGGCTATTTTGGAGGATTACTTTTCTGGCCTTACGCATTACAGGATATATTTGTTAATCCCCTGAAAAGTCATAGTGTTATGGAACACTACTCCGTTAGTATAAGACAGGTCTTTGAAGGCAGGTTGGTATGGAGCACAGACCTGCCATGGTACTATCTTCCGAAGTGGATTTTAATTTCAACCCCATTTTTCTTTTTGGCAGGATTTATTGTTTTTTTACTCTTTTTTATCAGAGACCTTTTCAACAAAAAGATGGATGCTCAAATATTTTTTGAAGGGTTTATGCTTTTTTCGTTTTTATTTCCATTAATTTATGTTATTGCTATCGGTTCAAATTTATACAGTGGTGTCAGACAAATGTTGTTTATTATGCCACCTTTAGCTGTTTTAGCTCTTATAGGTGTATATAAACTTATCAGTTCATTGCGTGTTAATCTTTTATCCGGTTTAATAATGTTGATATTTTTTGTTTTGCTTGTTTGGCCTTTGAAACATCAGATTGATACATTTCCGGTTGATTATGTTTATTTTAATAGTAATAAAAAGCAATGGGGGAACTATGAATATGACTATTATTATCATGGAATAAAGGAGCCTGCTGAATATTTAACCGGTATAACAGGGGAAAAAGAAATTACCGTTGCCATGAATTGTAACCTTAAGAATTATTTTGAAAAACATTCAAATATCAGTTACAGATATACCCGGTTTCTTGAGAGAAGTTCGGTAGATTGGGATTATGGAATTTTCGGTCTCAATTATATTCACCCTTTTCTGTTAAAAAATGATTTATGGAAGGTTGAAGGGATAGAAAAAATATTTTATCATAAGGGAAATCCTGTTTCTATTTTGTTAAAAAGAGTTAATAAGTCAGATTTTTATGGAATTTCAGAAATAAAAAATGGAAATTTGTCAGCTTTACCAATTCTTGAAAAAGCAGTTGAGAAAGATACTAACAATGTCTGGTTGTACGTTCATTTGGCAAAGGCCGGTTTATTGACAGGTGATTTAGATAAGTTTCAACACTATCTTGATAAGGGAAAACAGATACATCCATTTTATGAACCCTTGTTTTTGCTTGAAGCTAAAAAGTTTTATGATGAAGGGAAATACAGTAATTCGATGAGCCGGCTCGACAGGCTTCTTGAGATTAATCCCAGGTATTTACCTGCAAAAGAGTTGTTGGATAAACTAAAAAAAGAGAAGCGATAAAATTTGATTTTAAGTGAGATTTTATATATTAGAAAAATTGATTGTTAATTGATAAAATAAGATAGAATGAAGCTAATAAAAAGAATTTTTACACTATTTATTTCAGTGATATTAAGTTTTCCATTTATATTGTCAGCACAGAATGAGGGAACTTATATTGACA
The DNA here is from genome assembly GCA_964563975.1 of uncultured Prolixibacteraceae bacterium. Taxonomy (GTDB): domain Bacteria; phylum Bacteroidota; class Bacteroidia; order Bacteroidales; family Prolixibacteraceae; genus JAAYJR01. The sequence goes on along the minus strand of CAZLZJ010000010.1, from coordinate 13,046 downwards.
ATTTGGGAGTTCAGGACAGTTCATATATGGAAATAGACCTTCTTAATGAAGGGCAGGGCTCCGGATTTACTTCAGTTATAATAATTTTAGCAGTAATAGTTGTTTTGGCAGTAGTGTTCTTTGTGCTGAAAAAGAAAAAGAAAAAATAGGTTACTGTTTTGGTGAACTAAAATTCAGGTCAAGCGGCTCTACTATTTTGTCGGGCTCAAAGGAGTCGTTTTGCTGTTTGGTTTCCGGAGTGATATAGATTGTTCCTTTCGGGTTTTTAATTTTCCAGTTTTCAAGCGATTGGTCTGACTGAAATCCTATTCCTGTAATAATCTGATCGGTTCTTATAATTTTCACAAACTCATCGGTGTAAATTTTTTCGGCATTTTCTTCCCATATCAGATGTTCAGTTTTTAAGGTATCTCCTTTAATATTGGTAGCAATTACATTGTTTTTTGCTTCCCACTTTTTTTCATTAACAAATTGTTTGGCATAATTTGCAGTGATAGAGGATACAATATTCTGATTATCATCATACTTGATTAGCTCAATTCCCTCCGGAAATTCATGATAAGGTTTTCCTTCGGGTTCAAACCTTAGCAGCTTGGGTGTTTTAATAAAAAATCTTATTTTCCCGCTATCTGTATAGAGGGTTTCAAAGTTTTTTGCTTCCAATACCGGGAGATTCTCTTCAGAGCTAAAGGGTTTGATCTTTTCAATATTACTTTCACAAGCATAAAAAAAGGTTGCAGTCACTGTAATCAGGACTGCAACCTTAATAAAATAGTTATTGATATTTTTAAAATCTGACTCTTGTTGATTCATTTATCCAACCTCCCACCTTATATGTATTTCCTTCCTGGAGGCTGCGGAAGAAAGCCTCTTCTTTATTTGGGAAATATTTTCTATAGGTAGCAATTTTTTGTGTAGCATCAACTGAACAATCCTGATTTGCTTTTCTTGCCTTTTCAAAATAGTCAACCGCTATCCAGAAAACAGTCGATTTTTCAAATGCATCATCACTGATTGAGCGGCTTGAAGCAACATAAATATCTCCTATCAGCATTAATGCCTGACAATGCTCTGCATTTAACTCCACTGCTTTACGGGCTAAGTTACGCGCTTCGGAAAGAGCATGATCTTTTGCAAATATTAACATGGCATATTCGAAATAGTAATCAGCCAGTCTGTTATTGTCGGTTTCCTGATCTATTGCTTGTTTGTAATACTCTTTGGCTTTTTCAATTTCATCTCTTTTCAGGTATCTGCGTGCCATATTGAATGCAGCTTCGGGAGATGGATCCAGCTTATAAAGCTTTTCTGTAGCTTGTGAGAAGAGAGCTGTTTCTTCGCAATTAGCTTTTCCCAGCCGGCGTAACATATTTTTAATGAATTCAATGTCATTGCTGTTTTCATTAAATTGAGGAGTAAAAATATTGACAAGCGCTTCACAGTCGGCCGCACCGGAAGTTCCAAATATATCTTCCACATACTGCTTCACATCTTGCGCGTCTTTTACCAGTTCGGCATCTTCGTTTGTTTCAATTAAAGAATTCAGTACATTATTAATATTTTCATAATTCATTACTACTGTCTCTTTTGGAAGTTGCTCAAGTTTAAACAGCGATCTTGTGGTTTGCATCAGTAACACAAGCACGGGCAATTCAGTTTTATTGCCTTGCTCTTCAATAGATTTACTCAGCCAGTCATATCCCTTTTTTAAGGTAGTTACCAAAGCTTCATCTTCCGGCGGATTGTCGGTATTTATTTTGTGTTTAAGCCATGCGGTAGCTTTTCTTCCATTAACATATCCTGATTCGCCAAAGTATTTGATTCGCTGGTCATACACTTTCATCAGCTCGTCAATATATTTATCTTTTTCATTCATTGATGAAGCTTTTTCTATCAGGTTTTCATAGATGTTGACTCCATGTATATATATGTTAATTGTTGATTTTGGATATTTGCTAAAGCAAGCCTTCCAATGAGGCAGTGTGGATTCATAATTTTTTTGCTTATAGAACTCATTGTAGAGTGAAAGTTCATTCATAAAATCTCTGTCTTGCTCTTTTATGAGGTCTTCAGCAGATTTGAGTACAACATCTCCTGATTGCTTTATTTCTTCCTGACCATTTTCAGCGGGCATCTTCCCATCGAATGCAAAATCGAAAATATCACCGCTTTTACCGCTTATATCAAGTCTTTGTGTTTCTGTTATATAAGTGAACTTTATCCATTTGGAATTATCGTTTGCTTCAAGTTCATACTTGCCATCAAAGCTTGTCATCATCGTTCCGCCACGATGAACCTCAACGGTAATACCGGCAGCAGGTTTTCCCTCCCTGTACACAGTACCCTTAATAACTCTTTGTGCAAGCACTCCCGGTACCGCCATTACAGTGAGTGCAGCTATTAAAAAAGTTATGCGAAAAATAGTTTTCATAGTTTTATTTTTTTTAATATTAATCAAATTTCCTTTTAATAAACCATAAATCATATAGGTTAACGTTTAAATTTATCACGGCATAGTTCTCTAAAACAAGGTTATTTGCTTTTGTCCCTTTTCTGCCAATTTCTGCTGCTATATTAATTGTTGAATTAGAACGATACACTGGTAAACCAACACCAAAACTTATGCCAAGATCGTTAATTTGCTGATTACCAAACTTAAGATATGATTGTTCAAACTTCAATCCGGCACGATATGCTACCCGGTTGAAGTAACTTCTAATAGAAAACCGATCTGGTATCCACTCTGCTCCGACTGCAAATTTATTTAAATCTGTTAAATTGCTAAAGGGTTCATCGAAAAAAATTGCCTTTGACCAGGACTGATGATAAAAATCTGCATTTATCTCCAATGAATTACTTTTTACATATGAAATACCTGCACCAAAGGTAAAAGGGAATTGTATAGTGGATTTTTCTTTACTTTGAAAGTTCAGAGTGTCAAGATCAGATGCATTTGTTGTTTCTATAACTTTTTGTGTCAGATCTGAATAGAATGCGGTAAAGGCAGGTTTATTTTCTATGATTGCCCCGATTATTATTTTTTTATCTTCCTGCAATGATAAAGTGGCCTGGGCTCCTAATGACACTCCAAAATCGCGTAATCTTATTCTTTCATACTTTTGTATATTATAATAGTCATTTGAACTCAGAAAATAGATTTCCGCATTTCTGTTAAGAGTGCCAAACAGATAATTAAGGTTTGCCCCGATCGACACATTTTTAACCGGTTCTACTGCCAATCCGAAAAAAACCTTTGACAATGAACCTACTCCGAAATAACTATGCAGGACATTTCCCATATTCTCATCACTCTCATTTACCTTTACATCATAACCGACATCAGAAAATGGTGTAAGTCCTAAACCGGTTGCTATCCGGTCGTTAATCCGGAAATTCATTGCAAAATATTTAAAGTTGACATCATTGGAATTCATATTTGTGATATCTGTGCTATATCTGGCAAATTTTCCCGCAAGGCCAAATTCAAACATAAAACCAAGAGAATCTATTGCAGTGTATGATGCCGGATTGACAAAATTGATATGTCTGTTGTTTCTGCCGGCAATCGAAGCCCCTGCCATTGCATAGGTACGTCCGAATGAGTAAGGCTGAAGATCTCCTAAGCCAAATCTTGAATATGGTGAAGTCGTATTGTTATTGAATTGCGCAAGTAAAGAGAACGGAGCCAATATCAAAAAGATAAATAAATTTATGGTTTTATATTTTCCCATTATATTTTAATATGCAGTTTAATCCTATGAGTGTTAAATTAAAATTTACAAAGAAAGAATTTTTTAATTTTTTTTCAAAAAATTTTGCATCACCTCCTGTAATAAAAACGTTTAAATTTGTAAAAAATTCCTTAAATATGTCTATTGTTTTATCAGTTTCGTAAATAATCCCTGATTGTACACCTGCAAGAATAGATTCTTTAGTTGTATTGCCAAACAACTTGTTAAATTTTTCTGTTTTTATCTGAGGTAACCTGGCAGTAAAATAGTGAAGAGCATTAAATCTCATATCCAGTCCGGGTGAAATTTTCCCCCCAAGGTATTGATTTTTTTCATTGATAAGATCATAAGTTATTGCACTGCCTGCATCAATGATGAGTGTATTTGAGCCGGGGAATATGCTGAAAGCACCGACAGCAGCTGCAAGCCTGTCGTTTCCCAGTGTCTCTTTTGTCTGATATAAATTTTCAATCGGAATAGGGGTATCGGGTCCAAGCTTAATAAAAGTATTGAAATTTTCTTTAAAGAAAAGCTCTGTTTCTGACGTTAAGTCTTTTACTGATGAGACAATTACTTTATCCGGAGAGTCATAATTTTTTTGAAGCTCTTTAATATGTTGGTTATTGATCTTACTGACAGACGAAACAGTGACCAATTCATCATTGTTAAAAAGTGCAATTTTTGAAAAAGTATTTCCGATATCTATTATAAGGTTCATATCAGTCTATTATTCTGAGACTTATATCAAGGGCTTTAACAGAATGGGTCAATGCTCCGATTGATATATAGTCGACTCCCGCAGCAGCAACTTTTCTGATACGTTTAAGAGTCATATTGCCGGATGCTTCAATTTTAGTTCTTTTATTGATCAGTTTAACGGCTTCCCGCATCATTTTTGTACTCATATTATCAAGCATAATGATATCAACATTAGCATCAATTGCTTCCTGTACCTCTTTCAAAGAGGAAGTTTCCACTTCAATTTTGATTCCCTGAGGAATTTTTTCACGGATCGCCTCAATTGCATTTTTAATACCTCCTGCAACCTGAATATGATTATTTTTTATCATTACCATATCATATAAGCCAAGTCTGTGATTTGAGGCACCGCCCATTCGAACAGCATATTTGTCGAGGTATCTGTATCCGGGCATTGTTTTTCTGGTATCCAGGATTTTCACGTTATAACCTTCAACCTCCTTGATGCATTTATCTGCATAAGTAGCAATTCCCGATAATCTTTGCAAGAAATTCAATGCCTTTCTTTCGCCTGTAAGAATTGCTTTGAAATCACCTCTGAATTCAACAAGTATATCTCCGGGTTTCACTCTGCTGCCATCTTTCAGCTTTACGTTCCATTCAATATTTTCATCGAATTTTTTAAATACCATTTCTGCAACCTGAAGCCCGGCAACTATCCCCTCATCTTTAACAAGAAGGACAGCTGTTTTATTTGTCTGCTGTGATAAAAGGTTATTAGTGGTGATATCACCTTCGCCTATATCTTCTGTTATAGCTAATTCAAATAGTACTTCGGCTGAATTTAAAGTTTTTTTATCCATAATGATCTTTCTGTTTTCTGACAGGTTCAAACTGAATATTTTTGTTTTTTTGTTGAATAATATGAACTTCAAAGTTGGAGTTTTCTTCAGGAAAATCGCTTCTTATGTGCCCTCCGCGGCTCTCTTCGCGCTTTAATGCAGCATTGGCAATCAAACTGCAAATTGTAGCGCCGAGAAAAATTTTTGAAAGATAGTAATCGTTTTTTTCTCTGCTATATTTTTTTATGATCTCTCTGAAATTTGCCAGGGCTTTTTCAATACCCTTTTTATCTCTTACGATACCCAGGTATTTTGACATAATTGCAGCTGTCTCATTTTGGAAAGAGAGAAAAGCGTTTTCATTTCCGGCATTGATTTTTATTGGTTTTAAACTGCCAATATTGCAGTCGGCACATTTTAGCTGTGCCGCTTTTTCACTGGCTCTTTTGCTAAATACTAAGCACTCAAGCAATGAGTTGCTTGCCAGCCTGTTAGCTCCCATTGCACCGGTAGATGCAGCTTCTCCGCAAATAAACAGACCTTTTATATTACTTTCTGCATCAAGATTTGTTCTGATGCCGCCTACTGTGTAATGTGCTGCAGGTGAGACCGGAAGTAAATCTTTAGTCATGTCGAAGCCAAGCTCCTGAAGATGAGTATATATATTATAGAAACGACTTTTAATTTTTTTTGGATCGAGATGCTTTAGTGATAAGTATATAAAGTTTTTATCTGATTTATGTATCTGTTTAAAGATATTGTAGGCAACAATATCACGGGGTGCCAGTTCAGCCAAGGGATGGATATCTTTCATAAACCTGTTCCCATTATGGTCAAGCAACCATGCTCCTTCGCCCCGTACTGCTTCACTAATAAGGTAAGCATCTGTTCCGGGTATATAGAGAGCAGATGGATGGAACTGAACAAACTCAATATCTGCAATTTTTGCTCCTGCTTCATAAGCTACGGCAATGCCTTCGCCTGTTGCAGTGTCCGGGTTCGTGGAGCGTGCGAATAATCTGGAGAGTCCGCCGGTGGCAAGAATTACTGCTTTAGCTTTAAATATAATATTGTCGGCTGTTTTCAGGTCAACAGTCATAATGCCCGTTATCCGGTTGTTATTTTTGAGCAGCCTGACAACCGACAAATATTCAAATGGATAAATTGAGGGTTTTTCTTTAACTTTTTTCAGGAAAAAAGATGTTAGCGCTTTACCTGTTGCATCTCCTTCGGCATGCAGTATACGGCGTTTACTATGTCCCCCCTCCATACCTAAAAGATATTGTCCGTTTTGCATGTCAAATTGCATTCCCATTCCGATAACTTCACGAACTCTTTCTATTCCTTCATTGACAAGTATCTCAACGGCATCAATGTCACATAGTCCGCGCCCTGCCGTAAGGGTATCTTTAATATGCAGGGCGGGCGAATCGTCGTCGTCTGTCACAGCAGCTATACCACCTTGCGCATAGTATGAGTTGCTTATGTCAAGTTCTGATTTAGTTACAATGGCAACCCTGCCAAATGATGAAGAGTGGTAAGCAGCAGCAAGCCCTGCAAGCCCGCTGCCAATAACAACAGTATCAAATTCAAATATTTGCATATGTCTAAAATCTCGTAGGACGTGCGCAAAGTTACTATATTCTTTTATTAATCATTTGGCAGGATTGTTTTTTTCCTTCAACAACTACCACGATCTCACCTTTGGGAGGATTTTTACTATAGTAATCAGTTAGTTCTGTAATAGTACCTCTTTTTATCTCTTCAAACAATTTGCTTATTTCCCTGCAAACGCATATGCGGCGATCATTGCCAAAAGATTCTTTTAGTTCGGATAGAGTTTTTACTAAGCGGAAGGGCGATTCATAAAAAATTATGGTACGGGATTCATGCGACAGCTCTGCCACCCTTTTATTCCGGCCTTTTTTTCTTGGCAGGAATCCTTCAAAGACAAAGCGGTCGGCGGCTAATCCGGATAGTGCTAATGCAGGTATTAATGCAGTAGGTCCGGGAAGACATTCAACTTCTATATTTTGCCTGATACAGGCTCTTACCAACAGAAATCCCGGATCTGATATTGCCGGGGTTCCGGCATCAGTGATCAGGGCAATTGTGTTTCCGGCCTTTATCTCAGTTATGATATTATTAACCTGTTGATGTTCATTAAACTGGTGATACGGGATTGTTTTTTTGTTTATATCCAGATGTCTGAGAAGTTTTGATGATACTCTTGTGTCTTCAGCAAGGATCAGGTCTGCATTTTTTAAAACTTCGATTGCCCGAAGAGTAATATCCCCTAAGTTCCCAATGGGAGTTGGAACCAGGATTAACTTTCCGGTACTACTCATGATGAAACCTTCGTTTTACCAGATTAATGAATTTAAGGCTGGTTTCGCTTTTTTTCCATTTAAAGTTGGCGCGAATATAGTCTGCTGCCTCCTTTTCATTTTTCATCGAGTCAAGAATATTTATCGATTTTGAAAATTTATCGGCATCATTTTCAAAAAGTTCACGAATATACTGAAAACGGTCATTGATCCCGATGGCTGACTTAAGAGTTGATACAGGGAGATTTGATAATTTTAGTTCAAGTTTGCTTTGGTCAGTGATAAGATCGTAAATTGATTTGCCTTTAAGAAAGCTTTCCCCTAAAAGTGATTTGGATTCATTGTTTTCAGCCTGCTCTTCAAGCATCTCTTCTTCAATGATTGCTGTACCGCTTAAAATTTCCTGATCCTCTGTTTTTTCAGAAACCGGCTTTGATATTTCTGCTTTTTCAATATTATCGGAAAGAGGTAATTCTGCTTCATGAGTTTTTTCCTCTTCAGCTATAACGGTTTTTTGTGGTACCTCTTTTTTCTGATCAGCAGATTCCTTTTTATCAAGTAAATTCATTAATTGCAAAATACCTTTGATACGTGTATGAATATAGTTTATTTCAAAGCTTTCAAACTTTTCCCCGTTTTTCAATTCAGAAATGAGCTCTTCAAGCTCAGTCATATCTTTCAATAAAATTTTTATTAGTTTTTTATTTTCCATTATTTGCAGGGCTGTTGGTTTAAAATATATTTTTGTAAAAGTACAAATTTAAATAACTAGTTGTTATATTGTAGTAGTGGTCAGTTGTTTTATTGATTAATTCCGGTGAATTTAGTTAAAAAACAATAACCGGTTTTATATCTTTATATAATAAATAATGGTTGAGTACTCTTTATCACAAATAGCCTCATTTATAAAAGGGAGAATTTTTTCCCCGGAAAATTGCCGGGAGATAACGATAAGCCGGATTGTAACTGATAGCCGTACTTTTTTTAAAGGAGAAAATTCTCTGTTTTTTGCCCTGTCGGGACCCAGGAATAACGGGCATAATTTTATTCCTGTACTAATAGAGCGCGGAATGCAAGCTTTTGTAGTTTCAGAATCTGACTCTATTACCGGGGAAGCTGCTTTTATCCTGGTTGAGGATACAGCTGAAGCGTTACAGATGTTTGCCGCCTGCAACAGGGGATTTTTCAATTACCCTGTTATAGGAATAACGGGCAGTAACGGGAAGACAATAATTAAGGAGTGGCTTTACGAGCTTCTTTCAAAAGAGTTCAGTATTATCAGGAGTCCTAAAAGTTTTAACTCACAAGTAGGGGTTCCCCTCTCTGTTTTAATGATGGACAGCCATTTTAATCTTGGCATTTTTGAGGCAGGAATATCACAACCCGGTGAAATGAAGAAGTTATTGCCTGTAATAAAGCCTGATATAGGTATATTAACAAATATAGGAGATGCACATCAGGAAAATTTCAAATCAAAAAAACAAAAAATTGAGGAGAAGTTAATATTATTCACATCGGTTCGAAAGCTGATATTCAGTGTTGATGATAAAGAGACAGCTACAGCCGTAAAAGATTTTTGCGGTCGTCATGGTATTGAGGAAATTTCCTGGACTCTCAGCGGGCAGGAATCAAAGATTAGGTTTAAATATGAAAGTGATGAAGGAAAGTCTTATATTTCAGCTGCAACAGGTGGAAAATACTATAATTTTATTATTCCTTTTACTGATAGATCTTCTATTGAGAATTGTTGCCACTGTTTTACACTGATCTCTCTTTTGATGAAAGATCCGGAGAGGGTTATCCCTTTATTTGAAAAATTGGGGCCTGTAGAAATGCGGCTTGAGATTAAACAGGGTATTAATAACTCTCTTTTAATCAACGATTATTATAATTCTGACCTGGCCTCATTGTCAATTGCTTTATCTGTGTTGCATCAGCAGTCAAAATCGGGTCATTTAAAAAAACAGGTTATTCTTTCAGACCTCCGGCAAACCGGAATTCCGCTGGAAGAACTATACAGCATAGTAAACCGGCTTCTTGAACAGTGGAATATTGATACCATCACAGGGATCGGGCCTCAGATTTCTGCAAATGCCGCACTTTTTTCAGTTAAGAAGTCATTTTATCCCACTACCCGTGCATTTGAGGACTCTTTGAACAGGGCTGATTTTTCTGATTCTGCTATACTCATTAAAGGGGCCAGGTCATTTGCCTTTGAGAGTATTTCTGCATTGTTGCAACAAAAAGCTCATCAGACTATTCTGGAGATTGACATGAATGCATTAGTACACAATCTCAATGTTTTCAAGAGTTTATTAAGGCCAGCCACCAAGATAATGGTTATGGTAAAAGCTTTTTCATACGGTAACGGCGATATTGAAATTGCAAAGCTGCTGCAGTTTCATAATGTCGACTACCTTGCTGTTGCTGTTGCCGATGAGGGTGTTACTTTGAGACAGGCAGGGGTTCGGTGTCCCATAATAGTAATGAACCCCGAGTCACACAGTTTTCATAATATGATTGACTACCGTCTTGAGCCTAATATATACAGTTTTCAATTATTTAAAGAGTTTTCCAAATCTGTTTCCCGTTCTGCTTTCATAGGTTTTCCTGTTCATATTAAAATTGACACCGGAATGAACAGGTTGGGCTTTAAATTTGAGGATGAGGTCAGTACTCTTATTGCCGGGATACAATCAAATAAGTATTTAAAGGTTAAATCTGTTTTTTCACATCTTGTTGCCGGTGACGATCCTGCTATGGATCTTTTTACAGCAGATCAGATTAGCAGGTTTGAAAAAATTTCGGAAATGATGATCAACTCTTTTCCATACAAGATTGACAGGCATATTTTAAATTCAGCCGGGATTGAACGGTTCCCTGATAAACAGTTTGAGATGGTTCGCCTTGGTATAGGCCTTTATGGTGTTTCGTGTACTCAACTGCCTTTGCAAAGTATCTCTGCATTGAAGAGTACTGTTTCGCAGGTAAAAAGAGTAGATAAGGGGGAGACTGTCGGTTATAGCCGTAAGGGAAAAATTATAAAGAAGAGGGAAATTGCCATTGTGCCTGTTGGTTATGCTGACGGACTTGATCGCAGGCTGGGTAATGAAACAGGGGAAGCATTTATTAAGGATTGCAGAGTTCCGATAGTTGGAAATATTTGTATGGATATGGTGATGCTGGATGTAACAGGGTTAGGTGTAGAGCCTGAGGATAAAGTAGAATTTTTCGGGAAAAATATATCTATTTCAGAGGTAGCAGAAAAAGCCGGTACTATTCCTTATGAAATTTTCACCGGGGTATCTCAAAGGGTAAAGAGGATATACCGATATGAATAAGCCACTTAGCCAAGTTTGCTAATTCTGTCAAGCCGGTTAAAATCAAGTATCTTAATTTTTCTTCCGTCAATAGCAATTACCTTTTCGTTGGCAAAAGTAGACAAAGTTCTTATAGCATTTGAGGTAGTCATATTTGACAGGTTTGCTATATCTTCTCTTGAGAGATACACATTTAATGTACAACCATCATTTTCATACCCGTATTTGCTTTTTAGAAGAATGAGGGATTCGGCAAGTCTTCCGCGTATATGTTTTTGGGTAAGTGTTACTGTGCGGGTATTGGAAAAACCAAGTTGCATAGATAGTTTTTTTATAATTTGTTCAGCAAATAAGGTGTTTTTAATAGCTTTTGTCATTACAAACTCTGAGTTGACAGTGCAAATTAATGACTCTTCTAAGGCGATTGCTGAGGCTATATGGTTCTCTTTGGCAAATAAAGCCCTGAACCCAATTATTTCCATTGGCTTAACCATTCTGATAATCTGTTCTCTGCCGCCAACACCCTCTTTACATAATTTCACTTTGCCATCTACAAGCATATACAGGCAGTTTGGCCTTTCTTCCTCTTTATAAATAACTTCACTTTTTTTATATTGTACCAATGATATCTGCTTCTCAAGCTCATCTTTCTCATCTTTGCTTAAGAGGCTGAATATAGATTTTGGGTTGTCTATAATATTCCTATAATCAGATTCCGCATTTAACATCAATATTCATATAATATGTTTTACAGCATCAAAGTTATAAATTTTATGGCATATGTATATTTTTTTATCCTGATATTTTAATAAATGAATAGATTGTAAAAAAGTTCACCCGGTGATTTATAAATGCCGGGTGAATTTCTATCCAAATTAACTAAAATCATCTTTTGTCCCGGTTATGACCGGGCTGCTCGCCACATACATATAACAAAGCAGTGGGAGAGAATGTTCAACAGATCAGTCCAATTCAATTCTGTTGATTACTTTGCCTGAAGTGTCTTTTCTTAAAATTATCATTTTTTGCAAATCTGCATATATATCAAGAGCACTGTTGTGAGCATTTATAATAACAGGAAAATCGTGATCTTCCTTATCTGGTTCAATATATTTATAACTATGCGTATGGGCGCAAATCATTGCGGTTATTCCTATATTGTTAAGAACAGGCAAAATTTTTCTTTTTATGTCGAGAGGACCATGCCAGTCTGAACCAACCGGAGGGATATGTATAACAACTACTTTATGGGGAGCGGTTTTGAAATTTTCTGTTTTTATTTCAGCATTTAACCACTTCTGTTGTTCGGTACGATATGCATCAAACTGTGCCAGTCCGGAATATTCTATATCTGAGTCCGGTTTATCTTCGCCGCAGTCAAGCACAATAAAATAGACCGGCCCCTGCCTGAATGAATAGTACAGCTTTTCTGTAGATGTTGGAAAATATTCAGGGAAATAGACACTGAACGGACCTCTGGTCTCATGATTTCCACGACTGAAGAATACCGGTACTTCGGATGCAAAAAGATTTACTGCATTATCCATGAATCCTTCAAAAAACTGTTTTTCATTTTCCATTGATGAAACCATATCACCATTAAAAAAGACAAGGTCGGTTTTGCCAAATCGAACATCTTTTGAAAGTGCAATAAGATCATCATTTCTTCCATGAATATCGTTCAAAACAAGAAATGAAATTGACTCTTTGCTACTATCTAATGTTTGAAATCTCAAAGGTTTTTTTGTATATACATTTGATGAAGCAATATTGCCGTACAATACTCTATGCCCTGCATATTCAAGGACTGCTTTTGAGAATATCCTGTAACGGTATTCGGTTCCCGGTTTCAGTCCGGCAATATTAATTTTATGAAGTTTCCCGATAACCCTGTTGCCGTTTTTTGTCTGGTAATATTTAGGATGCTCGCTGCCATAAAAGCTGTTGTCACCGGCCGGTGCTACTTCAACCCAGGACACGGCATCATTATCGGTAGTCCATATGACAGTTGCTTCTGTTTGGCCGATAGCCTGAATATAAGGACCGTGCGATATTTTTACCTCTTGTGCAAAGAGAGCAATCGAAACAGTAACAAAGAAGAAACAAAATAGCAGTTTATATTTCATA
>CAZLZJ010000009.1:47161-49032 GCA_964563975.1 uncultured Prolixibacteraceae bacterium | reverse complement strand
TTGTTTTCATGCCCTATTCAAAATACGACAGAAGATTAGAAATATTATTTTTATAAACCAAACCTTATTCCAACACTTAAATCAAACCTGTTAAGACTTTCTAATTCATCTTTGCCAAGTTTAATGGTTTCAATACTATTCCCATTATCCCATTTATACTCTGCTAAAGTACCTGAAATAAATGTTAACTGAATACCCAGATAAACATTATCGCTTATTGCCATATCATACCCTACATCAAATGAAACTCCTAAAGTATTACCGGTCATTTTATATCTGTCGACAATAACTTTATCATTTTTATATCCCATATAACCTAAAGCAGTGCTAAGAATCAATGCATTTGATCTGTTATTATTTAATAAGCGTGTACAAAAAGCTGGTCCAATAAAAGAAATATTCAGATTATCACTCATCTTCCCGTAACGCCGTTCCCCCTCAAAGTTTTCTACATAAATATTATCTGCTGCATTGGAAGATTTGAACAGATTATATTTAAACCCAATGCCTAAGGTCTCATTAAAATAGTAGGAAAGATCTCCCCCCACGTTGAAACCTGATTTCAAATTTTTAACATAATCCCTGAAATCATTCGGCACACTATCTCCAATTCTGGCTGTCAGATAACTATACCCTCCGCTAAGAGCAATCCTTATCTGTTGGTAGTTTTTTTGGGTTTTTATCCTGTCAAATGTAATTTCCCCGGTATTAAAAAAATTTTTTTTATAATACGATACATCAGAAACAGGCAAAAGAGTACTCCTTATCTCTTCATTATGGTTGAAAGTAAAATATATATACTCCTTTTTAACTCTTGTAATAATGCAATTTATTGAGTCTCCCGAATTGATAACTATCAAATCCTGAGAAAAAGAAAAAAGTGTAAATACCACTCCTGCTACCAATAAAAGTAACTTCTTCATTTATTATATATTTTTAGTTTATTAATAAAAAAGAGACAAGCCGGAAGTTGATCTTTTGATCTTATCAGATCATACTCCTCTCTATTTGTTTTTAGCATTGAAAGCTTCAAATTCGGCTTTTCCGGTTTTACTGTCAACTAATTCAAGTGTCGGCTGTCCAACAAAAACACCCATCCCTATACCACATCTCACATAGTAAACCTTCCCATATTTTATATCAACAGGGATCTCGGCTTTTGCCTCTGTCCTTGCCCATATGGAATTTAAACCCTCTTGCTTAGTTTGCACTGTGGTTTTAAAATTATTTTTCACTCTGCAAATAACAGAATCTCCCAAATATAAATCGTAGTTAACCAATGCTCCGGCACCACCATACCTATATACATTTATTATGGCATAGTCTATGTCAAGCAGCTCTTCTTCATTACTCTCTGCCAAAAAAGCATTAACATCCTGAATTTTTAAAATTGTAGCAGTAATACGGTGACAAGAGCTTCCCATCATTGTTGGCGGTTTATGCTCCGTTATCTTGATAGAATTTCCGCCGGCTTTTCTTGCTTCTTCTTTAGCTTTATTTATTACCGTTTCATAACCACAATTTGTAGTAAATCCTGAATCGCCAATCTTTACCCGGCCCAGCTCTTCTGATCCCTCCGGGATATTCTGCTCTAAACCAATAACAACTATTTCCTGATCATAATCAAGTGGTTTATATGTGGTTGTCAGATTAGTAACCGCCTTGGGACTACAAGAGCCAATTATCAAAATAGTCAACAAAAAAACAGATAAATTTTGCGCCTTTAACATATTAGTTTTTTTAATTTAAAAATTTAGGGCGCAAAGGTAAAATATAAATCATTATGATTGTATGAAACGAGCATGTAAACATATTTACTCACCAGAGAATTATTATAACAGATGCGAGCAAGCTATAAATCTTATCGTGAG
>CAZLZJ010000009.1:1724-47061 GCA_964563975.1 uncultured Prolixibacteraceae bacterium | reverse complement strand
ATACTCACGTTCATAAGTATATCTAAAGATAACCCTTATCCCGGTTCCTTTTCCTGAATGATACATTTCTTGCAGGAAAATTGGCCATTGATCAAAAATACCGCCTAATTGCGGACACTTAGACAAGGCAGCTACATCAGACATAGTTTGCAATATCGGGTTGTCAAGCATCGGTTTGTCTGCATATAAAACATATAAAACATCGCCACGAAATAAGGAGTCATGAAAACATTCAACCACAATCTTTATAAAAGATTAAAAGTGATTTATTATACAATATCCGGTACAATAAATGGAGCCCTGTAGTTGCGGGTCAATAATTTATCAGCTTCCGGGTCGTTCACAAATTTTTCTGACTGCGGATGAAAAGTCAATACCCTTCCCAACCGGTAAGCAATATTGCCTAAATGTGCCAGTCCTGACGATAAATGAGCTGTTTCTACCGGCGCATTCAAGATGGTTTTATCATGAGCCCGTACAGCTTCAATAAAATTTTTCATATGCCCGTCGGTACCGGTGTCACCACGAGCCATTTCAGTTTTTGAAATCGAACCATCATCGCCTGATTTAACAAGCTCACGTTTCTGCCCCATTAAAAATTTGTATTTGTCGTATCCGTCAACTACAAGAATTCCTTTTTCGCCATAGAAAATATTCCCAACCGATATGCCTTCTTCAGTGTTGGTACACCACGGACGCACTTCAAACTGAATTATTTTATCTTCTTCAGGATAGTGATAAATGGAAGTTAAAACCTCAGGAGTCTCTTTAGCATCATTAAACAGGAACTTACCGCCCATAGAGGTAATCCGGGTAGGCAACCCTACATTCAATCCCCACATACATAAATCAGTTTCATGAATTCCCTGATTACCAACATCGCCATTGCCATATTCAAAGGTCCAGTGCCAGTTATAGTGTACTATATTACGGCTAAACGGACGTTTAGCTGCAGGTCCGACCCACAAATCATAATCAAGCCCTTCCGGAACCGGCTCAAAACCCTTATTGCCAATATCTTCTCTCCATCTGAAAACTAATCCTCTTGCCATATAAACACGTCCGATAAAACCATCATGCATTAATTTTACAGCTTCCCTCACTGAAGGTGAACTGCGCAGCTGAACACCATGCTGTACAATACGATCATATTTTTGTGCAGCTTCAACCATTTTCCTGCCTTCATAAATATTATGAGAGCCCGGTTTTTCAACATAGCAGTCTTTCCCCGCCTGGCAAGCCCATATTACTGCCAGCGAATGCCAATGATTTGGAGTAGCAATTCCTACCACATCAATGTCTTTATTATCATAAATCTTACGGAGATCCTGCTCAGTTATTACCTCCTTGTTGTACTTCTCCTTAAACTCTTTTTGTCTCGGTTTAAGTACATTCATATCAGGGTCACATAAATGTGTAACGACTACATTATCCTGTAACATAAGGCTGGAAATAAGATTCTTCCCTCGTCCGTTAACACCTAAAACTGCTGCATTAATACGGTCGTTTGCACCAAATGCTTTTATCGGGATAATATTTGGAATAGTTATAGCAGCTGTAGCAGCCGCAGTATTCCTGATAAAAGTTCTGCGCGAATGCTGTTTGTTCATAATAATAAATTTATAAATATTAAGATTAATTGCCAGATCATATCCTTACTTTTGCCAAATAAATTGATGTTTTCCCTTCATGAGAAGAGTAGTAACTTACCCACAGTATGCCATCAAGATACACAAGACCGGAATAACTTGTATCACCGCCTGAAGGAAGTGTTAACAATTCGGTAATAGACCCTGCCTGAGTATCTACTTTGCAAATTGAGGTTCTAACCGGTTTTAAACTTTCATCTTGATAAAGTCTCACCGAGGCTATCATCTCACCACCGGGAAGCTGTATCATGTGAGGGCCGCCAATTTTAACACCTAAATCTTTCCATGTCCATTCTGTATAGGGCGGCATTGAAATACCCAACAGTCCCGAGCTTTGCTCAGAATCACGCCGTAACAAACAGTAGGCAGTATCACCGCTGAATACGATTGAAGTTTCATTAGGATAGCCTGCATTGTATAAAGTGTCAACTAAAGTATCAAACATTTTACCATCATCGCTTGAATATAATCTCAGCATGCGGGTTTTGTTACAACCGTAACCTATACTGTAAACTTTATCATTATGCCATGTTGAGCGCCAAAGCCAAAAATCAGGATCACCAATAAGATAAGCTCTGGTCCAGTAAAAGCCATCATCTGAAAACCAGGAAAATGATTGATGAGTATTATTGCTTTTATCATGAAAAGCTCCGGCACCACTAAGCATCAGCTTGCCATAGGGCGTTATTGTAATCTTGGCATCGCGAAGATCTGAATCATCAGAAGTTATGAGAGCTGCCGATTCCCACTTAATTCCATCTTCTGATGTAATTATTCGCAAAGCACCATCAGGTGAAACATGCCCTTCTCCCTCACGAAAAACACAAAACCATCTTCCTTTAAACCGTACCAGATCAGTAAACGCATTATGTGGAGCTTTTTCCCATATCTTAGAAACACCCATCAGTTTTATTGAACTACCACTCACAGATTGTGAAGTACCCCTGACTGTAACCCAAAATAAAAATATTACTGATATTAATAACACTTTTGACTTCATTTGATATTTTTTAAAAATCATACTTTGCGAATGTATAAATATCTCCCGGTTTTGTAACAATAGATTTTATTGAATTTTTCTAACGTAAATTAAGTTTATTGTCAGTTAATGATTTTACATTTACTGATATAAGTTCACCGTTTCCCCATAAAATGTCTATTTCAAAACCACCTCTGCCTTTGATTCCGAAGATGCAATTGAAACAACATGCAAAAACGCATGATCCCAACCTGTATATGCCTCCCCTCCCAAAACAAGTACCTTAACTCTTCCGTACACAATACAGGAGTGTTATACCAAAGATTAAGAAATGGATCATTTTTTTCCTGTCTCCCCGATACCGGATACAGGAAAAAATAACAATTATCATAAAAATTGATATCTTTTTAAAAAACTAAACCTCTGTTTTAATTTTATTTGTATTTTGCAACTCAAATTTATAAAAGCACTCTATTGAAAAAGAAAATAAAAATATTAATTATTCTGTTTCTTCCTGCCTATTTTTATGTGGGCTATACTTCAATAGTAAATAAACACACCCATTTCTATCCCAATGGAATTGTTGTTACCCATTCACATCCGGTAGACAAAAACAGTAACGATGATAAACCTTTCAGCCATCACAACCACTCCTCTACCCAAATTTGTCTTTTTCAGTGTGCCTCATTCGATAAAGTCATCCTTCCTGCAATTATAACAGTAATATATACCCCTGTAAAAATATTATCCAATTACCGCCCTTATATTACGGCAGTATTATTAACCCCTCAGATTATAAAATTATCTCCCCGGTCACCTCCGGCATAATTTTAAAATATTCCCAACACACCTATTCTGTTTTTTTAATATATTCTTATTTTAAATGAAGATATTTATAGTTATATATCTCTTGTTTTTGTCAACGTTTGTATTTGCTGAGGAACCTGACAAAAATCCCGGAACTGATGCAATGTTATTTGGTGATGTCAAATCGGGTGATGAGCATATTCCATTTGCCACCATTATGGTCGACGGAACAACTATTGGTACTGCTGCTGATGCCACCGGACACTTTAAGCTTGCAAATCTCCCACTGGGGAAGCATAAAGTGCTGGTTTCAGCAATCGGATATAAGCCATATAGCAAAGAGGTAATTTTTCGCAAAAATAGCAGTATTACCCTGCTTGTTAACTTAGAGTCTGACAATATCGGAATTGAACAAGTAGTGGTAACAGCAAACAGAAATGCCAGAAGCCGGAGAGAGAGTCCGACAATTATTAATAGTATAAATCAAAAATTATTTGAACGAACCTTTAATGCAACTTTAAGCGAAGGCCTGAATTTTTCACCTGGCCTCAGAATGGAAAATAACTGTCAAAATTGTGGATTTTCGCAGGTGCGAATGAATGGACTTGAAGGACACTACACACAAATATTAATTAATTCTCATCCTGTTTTCAGCGGGCTGGCAGGTGTATACGGGCTGGAACTCATTCCTGCTGTTATGATTGACAGAGTGGAAGTTATTCGTGGTGGAGGTTCTTCTATGTATGGGAGTAATGCCATTGCAGGAACTGTCAATTTAATAACTAAAGATCCGGTATCCAATACCTTTTCAATCTCAAACAATTACGGCACATTCGGAAAAAAGGGAGAGTCAGGTTTAGCCGATGATCTCAATCTTACATTGAACGGCTCGTTTGTGACTGACGATTATAAAACAGGTCTGAATATATTTGGATTTTATAGAAAAAGAGGCCCTTTTGATGCCAATAATGATGGTTTTACCGAATTATCTGATATAAAAAACAGCACTTTGGGATCCCGGTTCTTTCAAAGAGTGGCCTCCAGGGGAAAAGTTACTTTTGACTATTTCCATATCAATGAAAACCGAAGAGGTGGAAATAAATTGCATCTGCCTCTTCATGAAACCGACATTTCGGAAAGTGTGAGGCATAATATCCACCTGGGTTCAGGTACATTTGATATGCTCATGCGTGATGCAGATAAAATTTCTATATTTTTTTCAGGACAGATAGTTGACCGCGATTCTTATTATGGTGCAAACCAGGATCTGTCTGCTTACGGAAAAACTGAAGATTTTACATACATTTCAGGAACTCAGTATACCCGCCAGATAGAAAATTTCCTATTCTCGCCCGCAACAATAAATATCGGAGCTGAATTAAAGGGAAGTTTTTTAGAGGATAATAAACTGGGTTACTATGATATTACCACAGGAGAGCATTATGATAATACTCTTATTACTGACCAGCGCATATTCCTTAAATCAACATTCGTGCAATCTGAATGGAAGTTAAATGAGATGATTCTTTCTGCGGGACTAAGGTTTGACAACTACAAAGTTTCTGATGATACGGGAGAAAGCAGTGATATTTCAGGTAATGTTTTAAGTCCCAGAATTAACTTAATGTATAACATAATTCCTAACTTACAGCTCAGAGGGGGATACGCAAAAGGGTTTAGAGCACCTCAGATATTTGATGAAGATTTGCATATTGAAACTTCCGGATCAAGAAAAGTGCTTCACAAAAATGATGAAAACCTAAAACAAGAATCTTCAAATAGTTATTCCCTCTCACTTGGCTATACAGGCCTTGATATAGCTTGTCAATATCAGCTGTTAGTTGAAGGCTTTTATACAGTTTTGAAAAATCCTTTTGCTAATGAGTATGGAACTCCCGATGAAGAAGGAGTAGTAATTTATACAAGGAAAAATGCAGAAAAAGGCGCTAAAGTGAAAGGTGTAAATCTTGAATTTAATATATCTCCTTCAAATAAGTTGCAGATTCAATCAGGATATACTCTCCAAAAAAGCGCTTATCAGGAGCCACAAAAGTTTGGGGAAACACGCTTTTTCAGGTCTCCCAACAGTTTTGGATTTTTAAGCTTAAATTATCTGCCGGTATCCCGACTGTCCCTTTCTGCAACTGCCAATTATACAGGACCTATGTTAATACCCTATTTCGGTGTTCAACTTGAAAATCCCACAGAAGGTGAATTGAGAACCTCCGAGTCATTTTTCGATATGGGGCTAAAAAGTGCATATAACATAAAAATCACAAATAGTGTAAAAATGGAGATTAATGCAGGTGTTAAAAATCTCTTTAACTCCTATCAGAAAGATTTTGATTCGGGTGTTTACAGGGACCCGTCTTATATTTATGGGCCACTATCACCAAGACTGTTTTACTTCGGATTAAGATTCGGAAACCTTTTTTAATAATATTTTTTATAATAATTGAGGCTGTGTGAAGATCATGCAGCCTTTTTTGTTATGTCATACAAAAGATTATTAATTTTGTAACGTTCATTATAATGATAAAATATCCAAAATGAATGAAATAGATATCCAAAACAGATTAAAAGTAAAAAACCGGAGAAACAATATAATTGTCATTATATTGTCGGTTGTTCTTCTTACAGTAGCCATTTTATATTTCCTTCAAAATAGGGATCATAAAATGATCATAAATGAGTTAAGATCAGAAAAAGATTCCATACAGGTCGAATTAGCTGAACTTGTGGTGAAATATGATTCTCTTTCAACTGAAAATGACACAATTAACGAGCAGCTGTTCCTGGCACAGACCAAAGTAAAAGATCTTATGATTGAGATAGAACAAACTAAAAAAGTAAGTATTCAAAAAATCAACTCATATCAAAAAGAGGTAACAACCCTCAGAGGTATTATGCGCGACTTTGTTGTTCAGATCGATTCTTTAAACAGGCGTAACCAGGAGTTAATGGCAGAAAACATAGAAGTAAAAGAGCAGTTCAAAAGAGTAGAATCAGAAAAGGCACAGCTCAGTCAGGAGAAAGTGAGACTTGAGCAAAACCTTCAGCGTGCAGCAGTACTGCAGGTTCGTGATTTTTTTGTTGAAGCACTTAACAATAGAAATAAAGAGACTAAGTTTGCCAGGAGAACTGATAAGCTAAGAATCTACTTTATTCTCAATGAAAATGTATCAGCCCGAAGAGGAACTAAAAATGTATATGCCAGGATTATGCGACCTGACCAGCTACTAATGAGCAAAGATGAAAAAAATCTGTTTCAGTTTGAAGATCTTAAGATCCAGTATTCAGCAATGAGAGAAGTAGTATATGAAGGGCATGATCTTCCTGTTGCCATTTTTTGGGACAACTCTAACGAACCGGAGCTTATGACTGGAAAATATACGGTCGACCTCTTTGCCGACGGACGTAATATAGGTACCACTACATTCGAATTAAAGTAAAAATATCAATTGCTGTTTTTAGCCGTGCATAAAAATTGGTTCTACATTTTCAGCAATCTCCATTAACCGGATAGATTCTTCACCGGTAACAGACCCGAAATCATTCATAAACTCTAAAGCTTTTAAAAACAAGGTACTGTTTCCCGGAGGAATGGCAGAAGCAATATTTTTAGATAAAGTATATTTAAGTGCCATTTTCATTATCTGCTCATCATCAATTGGTTTATACCACACATTTTTAAATTTACTTTTTTCATCTCTCTTAAGTTTAGTAAGTGCCATTGCTTTCAATGCAAGCACACCCATCCCCTGTTTTTGTGCCTCTTCATATACCTGAGGTCCGAAATTCCCGCTATACCAACAGACAAAATTAAAAGGGAACAGAACAGAATCAAATTTATATTTTTTCATTGCCAGCAATGCAGCATCTACAGAGTGAGCGGAAAAACCTATATTTTTAATCTTACCCTCTTTACGGGCTTTTTCAAAAGTCTCCATGGCTCCGCCGGGTCCGAATACTTTTTCAACCTCCTCAACCGAGGTAAACCCATGAAATTGATATAGGTCAAAATGGTCTGTCTGTAACAATCTTAATGAACTTTCCAACTCTTTTTGAGCACCGGCAGCTTCCCGTTGTGTTGTTTTACAAGCCAAAAAAGCATTTTTCCTGTAAGGTTTCAGTGCCGGACCTAATCGCTCTTCGGCATTTCCATAGGTCGGGGCAACATCATAATAGTTAACACCCAGCTCCCATGCTTTAGACACCAACTCATTTGCAAACTCCTGAGAAAAGTTATTCAGCATAATCCCTCCAAACCCTATAACCGAAAGCTTTTTACCTGTTTTGCCCAATATTCTGCCGGGGATTTTATAATCAGATGAAAAGTCATTACCGAAGCTTCTGATCGCCGGTATAGACAGTGCCAGACTCCCCAAAGCACTGTTTCTGATAAAATGTCTTCGTTTCATGATCAAATAAATTAATAATGTTTTAAGTTATCTTTTAGGGACAAGCCTGACTAATGGCACAATAACCTCTTCGAGAGATATTCCACCATGCTGAAAGGTATCTTTGTAGTAATTAGAATAGTAATTATAATTATTCGGATAGATAAAAAAATCCTTATTATGAGCAAAAATATAGGTAGTGCTCACATTTCTTAACGGCAGAAAAGCTTCACGGGGATCTCTGACTTCAAATACCTGCTTTGATTTAAAATTTAAATTTCTGCCAAGCTTATAACGAAGATTTGTATTAGTTTCACGATCGCCTATCACTTTTACCGGATTGTCAACCCTGATTGAACCGTGGTCTGTTGTGACAATCACCTCAATATCTTTATCTGACAGATATTTTAAAATATCTATTAATAAAGAGTGATTCAACCAGCTCAGAGTAAGTGACCTGTAAGCTTTTTCATTATTGGCAAGTTCGCGGATCATATCCATTTCGGTACGGGCGTGTGAAATCATATCAACAAAATTAAAAACCATCACCGACAATTCATTGCTCAAAATATTTTTTATGCTTTCAGCTATTTGACTTTGACGGCGCACTCCGGATATTTTTTCAAAAAAGAGGCTCTCTTTTCGCCTGAAACGCTCCAATTGCTTAATTAATAATAACTCTTCATGCTTATTCTTGTTGCCTTCATTATCATCATCTTCCCATAATTCCGGAAAGTATTTTTCTATTTCCAAAGGCATCAAACCCGAAAAGAAAGCATTTCTTGCATACATGGTGGCTGTAGGCAAAATACTGAAATACAGCTCTTCCGCAGCAATGTGAAAATATGATTCAAATACCGGACTTATTACCCTCCACTGGTCAAATCGAAGATTATCGATAACCAAAATAAAAACTTTCTTGCCTGCATTCAGCAAAGGGAAAATCCTTTTTTTAAAAATATCAACCGACAAAAGAGGGCGGTCTCCGGACTCAATATTAAGCCACCCTAAGTAATTATCTCTGAAAAATTTAAAAAAGCCTTTATTGGCATCATCCTTTTGCATTGTCAGTACCTCATCCATGGTATTGTCGTCTGATCCGCTCAACTCAATTTCCCAATAAACAAGCTGTCTGTAAATATCAATCCATTCATCATAATTGAGACGGTCATTTATGCGCATTCCTATCTCTGAAAACTGCATTTGATAGGCAGATGTGGTTTGCTTGGTAACAAGTCTTTTTTGATCTGTATTTTTTTTGATTGACAGTAATATCTGATTGGGGTTTACGGGTTTAATAAGATAATCTGCAATTTTAGCACCAATGGCCTCATCCATAATATTTTCCTCTTCACTTTTAGTAATCATCACCACCGGTACATTTGGAGATATGGTTTTTATATGGTTCAAGGTTTCAAGACCTGTCATCCCGGGCATATTTTCATCAAGGAAAATAATATCATAAAAATTTGTCTTTACTTTCCCCAATGCATCAAGTCCATTTGTTGCAGTGTCAACATAATAGTCTTTTTTCTGCAAAAAGAGTATATGTGCCCGCAAAATGTCAATTTCATCATCTACCCAGAGTATATTTGTTTTTCTCATTAACAACTTTTTATTTGCAAGTTACAAACAAATAAAAGATTTATTTCCACATTAACAAACTTTAACCGACTGCACTATCTATCCAGATAAATGTGCTTGTAAAAATCCATATAATCTGTAATATTTTTCTCTTGAAGAAAAATATCAAAATTATCTGTTGTTATAAGAAAATTGCGATATTCTGTATCACCAAGTGATAAAAACAGATCTCGGTTTTGAACAACCATCCGGAAGTAACGGGTGGCATTTTCTCTGTCAGGCAATCCGGAAATAATTATCAGGTCACGGAATTCATCAAGAGACAACTCCTTTACGGTCAATCCTGAAATAGTTTCACTTACCTGATTAAACTCCTCAAGTTTTTCAATAAATGCAGGCTTATTTATCCCCTTATCAGGAACTGCAATAACAATAAGGTGAGGTTTTTCAATATCTTTGCTGTATGGGCCTGAATACTCTTTTGGTTCTGTAATGTCTATACTGTCTGTTTCAATTCCGGCACTCTCTGATTTTGGTTTATCATCTGCCGGTTTTGCCGGTTGCGGCTGCCCTATATAATTATTCCTGAAGAAATCAATATATTCATCAACCTTGCTCTCATCAAGAAGCTTTTTAAGATTTTCATCAGTTATTAAAAAGTTACGGTAAGTTGTTTGCCCCAAAGACTCAAAAAGTTTTCTGGTAACGACAACCCTTCTGAAGTAAGACATAGATTCATTGAGAGTCGGAATGTCGCGTACAATAAGAATCTGATAATCATCGGCTGAGGTAAGTTTTGTCTTAAGATTCCAATCTTTATATTCACTCCTGTTAAATTCAGCAAAGTCTCTGAGTACTGCCCGCATGGAAAAACCCGGATCTTTAACGGCAAGGACAAATGATTGCGTAGTGTCAATATCGTTGTTGAACAACCCTGAAGTAGCAGTTTTAACCATAACAAAATCGCCCCGTTCACGAAAAATACTCTCTTCTTCCCGTGCTTTTGCCATCAGCTCTTCAGGAGATATCAGAGGCTCTTCATCACTAAAATCAGCTCCGATATAACGGCTGTAATTTTTTATAAAAAATTTCAGATAATCGGTAATTGAATTTTCAGAGAGAATTTGCCGGTAATTAGTTGAAGAGATGGCAAAATTATAATATTCTAATCCTCTGAGTGTTTGAAAAACTGAAGCATTTTTAATAACAGCACGATGGTATATCACACCACTCTCCTTATCATCAAGAGCCCGGACAATTAGAAGCATTAAATTTTCATTCAGCGGTTCAGTTTCAATATCAAAATCAATTTTTGTGTAGTGATCGATATTATAGTTGGCAATATCAAATTTCAGGCGGTTAAGATCAACAGCTACATCTCTTGGATAAGCAATAACAAAATAGTGTAACAGATCCTCTTCATAAGTGAATTTACCTCCAAATTCATCATTTTCCATCCGGTCTTGCATCAACAACTCTTCATTTTGAATCTCCTCGTTAATATAACCCATGTCGATTAGTTTCTGATAGTCTGCCAGAGTACTGTCCTGTATAAGTTTCAGTATCTCTTGAGCCAAAGGAGACGGCTCTTTGTCAGGATAAGTTCGCAGGTATTTCTTCAATAAATTTTCAAAATTCTGCATTCCTGTCCGGGTACCCTCAGCAATTGATTGCATAAAATCAATTTTCGGAATTATCACACTGTCGGGCTTCATACTTTTAATCCTGCCGGCCAGGTTAAGAACATTTCCATAATTACCTGATCTGTAACTGGAATATGCCTGCTCATAAAGTCTGTTAAGACTATCTGTTTTTAATCCCATCTCTACAAAAAAATTGGGATTAATCAGATATTGAGCATATTTACTTTCAGGATAATTTGAAATAATCAAATTCCTGTAATATGATGCTTTTTCGTGATCTCCCAACAATTCGTAAAGGTCATAAAGGTCAAAATAGACAGAAAGCTGATAGACATTTGACGGATATCTTTTCAAAAGGTCTTCAAATGCCTCTGCTGCAAGTTTATAATTTGAAAATTCCGATTTAAAAAATTTACCTGCATTAAAAAGGGATTCAAGTATACGATCATGCGACAAAGCCATAAGCGAATCAGTTAAAGGCAGGAATTGTGTATAAAACTCCTTTTTCAACGGATCAGACTCTTTCATCTCCAGCACTTCCAATCCTGAATCAACCAATTCGTCAATTTCATCCAAAGAGGTTGTACTTTTATTTGATCTTCGCCAGTTATCCTCAAGCTTACGCTGCCCCCAGCGCTGTCTGAATGTTACCTGTCCGTATGATACAGTCTGAGGATTATAAAAATACCAGCCTCCTTCCTGCAACCCTCTCCCCATTCCCATACGATAACGATTTGAGCGGTAGTATCCTTGTCCGATCTGCCCTTGTATAGCCAGGTTTTCCAAATTTCGTTGCCGTTCCTGTTCCTCTTTCATCAAATTTGCTATTAACGACTCTCTTTCAATTTCAGGCATTTTAGCAATTCTCTGGAGACTGTCTTCTCTTTCAACGGTCAAAAGGTTTTCAACCAAGTTCGTCAAACTGCGGTATTTTTCTTTCAATGCAGCATAATCAGGATAATTATCATCAATTAAAACCATGGCACTGTCATAATATGCCTGTGCCTGCTTATAATTAAAATCTTCAAAATAAAGATCAGCTAAAGTAATGGCAGAAAGAGCTCTCTGAAATTGGTTATTTACACTGTATGCCACCGATTGTCTGTAATCTTCAATCGCCTGATCCCTGTTCCCCCCGGCAAAATGAATATTCCCCAAAGCATAGAATATCTGGTCTCTGAACTCTTGATTTTTCTTGTCTTTGAGCATTTTCTGCAGCTCTTTTTTAATTTTCTCTCCATCACCTGCCCCCGACAATACTCCAAAGGCATTTACCCTTGCATTAAAAGCCATTTTATACTCCGGATTCAGCTTCAAAACCGCAGCATACTCCTTACCTGCCTGATCAAATAACCCCAATTCTTCAAATAATTGAGCTTTAATATATTGAAGCCGGGTTTTTTGTTTTTTCCAGATTGTTTTTTTCAGGGCTATATCAATAAATTTAATTGCTTCGGTATACTCTTTTTGCTTAACATAATAATCAGCTATAGCCATAGAAAGAGAACGTTCCAAACTCCCGGGAAATTCAGTATCACCTTGCAGCGACTTAATAACTTCGGCAGCCTCATCAAAACGCCCCAGCTCAGAATAGCTGCGCAAAAGCCATACCTGTGATTCATGCCGGGCATCCCCGTCAGGATATTTCCTGAGTAGATAAGAAAAATTATTAACAGCAGTAGAAAAATTATGTTGGAAAAAGTAAGCTTTCCCCATAAGCAGATAGCTATTATCGATCCATGGATTAAACTCTTCCTTTGATGCAAATTCAAGATATTTTCTTGTTCTCCTTTTTCTTCGTTTTGGTTTTTCAGTAATAGAGTGAATCTCAATAAGCTTTGATGTTTTCAGGATAACATTATCCATGTCCGACTTAACCATACCGGGAGCAGAAGGGTCAGACTCTTTAAAAACAGGGAGAATTTTTGTGTAATCATTCTCAATTCTGTCGTCAATTTTTTCAATACCCGATTTAAGACTTTCCGAAGCATTGAAATGAATATTGTATTTTGATGTAACTTTATGATATGCACGCGAAGCAAAGGTATTCTTTTCGGTAGAGCACCCCTGAAAAAAAGGCAACACAATGATTATGCCTATTATATTTAATAAATACCGCTTCAATAATTACCCTTTAACTTTAGGTATAAACTGTTTTTTCAACAGAATATTGTTATTCTTATTATGGTTTTAACTAAATGTAAAAAGTTACTTTCGTGTTATCTCGACTTTTTTAGTAGGTGCTCTGCTTATATTCCTGATATTTAACTGATGAGCAATACTTTCAGCCAGCTTAACAAATGCTGAGCCTGTTACTGTACCGGGTTGTGCAGCTGACGGCACTCCTGAATCACCACCTTCTCTGATGCCCTGAACCAAAGGGATCTGACCCAACAATTTTAATCCCAACTTTTCAGCCAGAGCTTTACCCCCCTCTTTACCAAAAATATAGTACTTTTTGTCAGGTAACTCTTCAGGTGTAAACCACGACATATTTTCAATCAAACCCAATACCGGAACATCAATCGATTTACTCTGAAACATATTGGTACCACGCAAAACATCAGCAAGAGCAATATCCTGGGGAGTAGTAACTATTACTGCTCCGGTAACGGGCACCGTTTGAACAAGAGTAAGATGAATATCACTTGTCCCCGGAGGCAGATCAACCAAAAGGTAGTCAAGTTCACCCCAATCAGCATCCATTATAAGTTGTTTCAAAGCATTTGAAGCCATAGGGCCTCTCCAGATAACCGGACTTTCAGTTTCAACAAAAAAGCCAATAGATAAAAATTTAACACCATATTTTACTACAGGAGTAATCAGGTCGCGTCCGTCCTTTTTTATCCCCATAGGCTTAACATCCTCTGTACCAAACATCTTAGGAACCGACGGGCCGAAAATATCGGCATCTATAAGGCCTACACCGGCTCCCGTCGAAGCCAGGGCAACAGCAAGGTTTACTGCTACTGTTGATTTTCCGACACCCCCCTTGCCGGATGCAATTGCAACAATATTTTTAACTCCCGGCAACACCGGACGCTCCATATCCTGTAAAAACTTAACCGCAATATTATCTTCAATATTTACCTCTTGTCCGAAATGTTTTTTTACGGCATTTTCACAATCAATAACAAGTTGTTCGATATATGGATCGTTGCTTTTTTGAAAAACAAGTGAAAAACTTATTTTTTTGCCGGCAATACGTATCTCATGTACCATATTTAAGGCAACAATATCTTTATCATTGCCCGGGTATTTTACATTTTTTAATGCATCTGTAACATTCTTGGGAACTATCATCTTCCCCGGTATTTCTGCCATAGCTATATTAAATTTGAATGTGCAAAGTTAAAAATTTTTGATTACCCATATACAGGCAAACAGGGCATCTCTGCTAATCTTCGCCTTCCAGCTCTTTCATAGGATCCCAAAAGTATTTTTCAAAATCTGCAATTTTATTATCCGTTATTATTATACCTTCATTTTCAAGAAGTTCCTGCATGGCATCAGGAGTATCAAAATGACGTTTTCCTGTAAGCAATCCATCCCTGTTAACAACCCGGTGCGCCGGAATAAACTCTTTATATCCTCGTGAAGTATTCATTGCCCATCCAACCATCCGGGCAGACCCGGCCACACCCAGGTAGCGGGCAATAGCTCCATAAGAAGTCACCCTGCCCCGGGGAATCATCTTCACCACTTCATAAACCTTATTAAAAAAATCGTCCACCTGTATTAATTACTTATTTTCAGATCGTGCAAAACGGCCAAAACTCCTGTAATTATCCCTTTCTATTTCAATATCCGGCTCTTTTAGCTCATTATCATTTAACCGGAAAGCAAGATATTTAATCTTAAAACCGCGATCTAACCACTGTTTCTCATAAAAAGTCTTGATATTTAGAGTATCATCAAGATATTCGGAATTATATAGATCGGTCGTCTCAGCCAGCACCTTGAATCCATTCAAATATACCATGCTTGCTGTATAGGTAAACTGAAATCTGCTGTCTGTTTTAAGATGAATTATTCCGTCAGGCTTCAGCAACTTTCTGTATTTTTCAATAAATAGTGTTGAAGTGAGTCTTTTTGAATATTTTTTCATTTGGGGGTCAGGAAAAGTAAGCCATATTGTCTCAACCTCTCCAGGTGCAATAAACTGATTTATAATCTCCACATGAGTGCGTAAAAATGCAACATTTTTCAATCCCTTTTCTAAAGCTGATTTTGCACCTTTCCATATTCTTGCACCCTTAATATCTATCCCTATATAATTTTTGCCGGGATTCTTTTCTGCCAGTCCTACCGTATATTCTCCCTTACCGCAGCCTATCTCCAACACTATGGGATTTGAGTTGCCAAAATATTTTGCTGCCCAGCAACCACGAAGATAAAAATAACCGGGACCCGTCAGATGAAATGGTGACTGAATCACATTATCAAAAAATTTCATCTCTTCAAATTTGGCAAGTTTATTCCTGCTCACACCAAAAAATTTATTTATTAATTACCGATTGTCTTTTATCAGGGTTAATCTTTTCAATTCTGACTCCTACATCATGTATTCCCTTGAGAATATCAGGTCTCATTCCATGCCCTATTTTTACAAAATAACTGCCTGACAGTGGAAAAAAAACATTTCGCCGGTAGATAACCTTCCGTGACCTTATCCCTGACAATCCTTTCCCTAACCACTTCCCTGAAGGATCTGCAAGAATAAGTTCAAATGTATCTTTCACTGCCATTCCGCCAGGTTGAAAAATCTCAATAAACAACCAAAGATTACTATATGGATAATTAACCTCATTTCTTATATTCAAAAAAAGATTATAGTTCAAAACAGTGTCATTAACCGGAACTTCAAAAATAATTAGGGAGTCTTTGTGCCATTTTGATTGTGGAATCTGTTTATATTCATCAAACACCCCGGTACTATCACACGAAAAGAGAGTTAAAAGAGTAATTATTAAAAAACAAAACTGAAATATTAAGCCTCGCATCACTTATTCCGCTGTTGATTCCTTTTATTTTTCCTATGCTTCTTTGACCTTATTTTTTTCTTTGGCGTATTAAACCTATTAAGATCTTCCTGATTAACCATATTCAGGAAAGTATCTTCATTACTGCCGTTAGTGTTAATCCCGGAAGAGATGATCTTTTCAGGCTTTTTCCCCGACTTATTCATTCTCAGGATTTTTTTAACGGTTTCAACCGGTAAAGCCACTTGTGTGGCTGAACTTCCATTTTTTACTGTATACCAATAAATACCCTTAAAGATATCAGCTTTAAAAAATTGATAATCTCCAAGTTCAGTTTGAAGAGGAATATTTGTTGGCGGAAAGTCTTTTTGAGCATCAATATAAGAATCCACCTCATAATTAAGACAGCATTTCAGCTTACCGCATTGCCCCGCCAATTTTTGAGGATTAAGAGAAATTTCCTGATAGCGTGCAGCATTGGTTGTTACTGAAATGAAGCTTGAAATCCATGTTGAACAGCAAAGCTCCCTTCCACAGGGGCCAATCCCTCCAATCCTTCCCGCTTCCTGCCGGGCACCAATCTGTTTCATCTCAATCCTGATGTTGAACGTATCAGCCAACACTTTTATGAGATGCCTGAAATCAACTCTTTCGTCAGCTATATAATAAAAAATGGCCTTAGTCATATCACCCTGATACTCAACATCCCCTATTTTCATATTAAGCTTAAGATCAGAAGCTATCTGTCTTGATCTAATCATTGTGGAATACTCCTGAGCAATTGATTCTCTCCATTTTTTTAAGTCAAGGGGCCGGGCTTTGCGGTAAATTTTCCGCAACTCCCCATTAATAAGAGTAGGCTTATGCTTTTTCATCTGCCTTCCAACAAGTTCCCCCATAAGAGAAACTATACCTATATCATGGCCGGGATTTGCCTCGACTGCAACCAGATCGCCCGGAACAAGCTTAAGATTATTTACATTAACAAAAAAATCCTTACGGGTATTTTTAAAACGAACTTCAACAATATTTTCAGTATCAAATATATCGGCAATATCCTTCAACCAATTGGTTACATGCAATTTTGCACAAGATCCCCAATCTGAAGTGCATACCCCTCTTTCTATCAACTCCCTGTTTTCCATAACCTAACACTCTTTTATGTAACTCAGATAATCTGCCATATCTGCAAATCTGTTACAAAGTACAAAAATAATGATTAATATTAATCCGGCATTAAAATACAAATATAATACCTGATGTTCGTGATTGGTGGAAAGCAGATTTTTAAGCTTTTATCAATCTTGCTACTTTTATTGCAGTGTCAAAAAATACTATCCTGGCATTTCCATTTTTAGTTATGTCAAATACCCCTTTTTCAAACTCTTTCGACAAAGGGATAACATTACGTTCATTTATATAAGGAGCAAATCTTTCTCCCCACTCCTTCTCCTCCCTGCTTAAATAGTTAAGGTCAAAATTTTTCAGATTCATAATAAAATACTCACGAACAAATCGTAAAGAAGCATTAAAAAATGCCTTTTGCCTGTCACGACCAAGGCTCGACATCTTATCCGTCCATTTCAGAAGTTCAGGAATATTATTGGAATAAGCAAATCTCATCAATTCCTGAAAACTATTAAAAGGCCGGAAGCTCTCCTCACCGGGCTCGAGATACTCCAATGCAGTAATAATATTGCCATTTGCAAGTCGCACGGCATCAGCTGCTTCCTCTTCCGGATAGTTATATTCAGATATTAAAGCCCGATGCATCGCCTCATTGTCGACCGGAGGTACCTGTATCAGCTGTGCTCTTGACCTGATTGTAGTTATCACCGACTCCTCATCCTCAGTAATCAATAAAAAAAGTGTCTTAACCGGAGGCTCTTCGATAAGCTTCAATAATTTATTTGAGCAGCTATTATGCATCTTCTCGGGCATCCAGATAATCATTATCTTATATTCCGACTCAAAAGATTTCAAGCTCAATTTTTTAATTATCGATTCACTTTCAGCTTCATAAATCATTCCCTGGGCATTTTCACTTTTAATAAACGACAACCATTGACTAAAAGTAAAATATGGAGTTTTCAAAACCATCTCTCTCCACAAAGGAAGGAAATCGTCGCTTACCGGATTTTTAATATCTTTTAATTTAAAAACAGGAAATACAAAATGTAGGTCAGGATGTACCAATTTCTGATATTTACGGCAGGAAGAACAGACACCGCATGAATCGGATTTTTTTCGATCGAGGCAAGACACAAATTGTGCATAAGCAAGAGCAAGAGCCAATTTACCACTCCCCTCCGGTCCGGTAAACATTAAAGCATGACTTATCCTTTGTTCAGTCACAAACCTGATCAGTCTCTCCTTAATTTTATCTTGTCCTGTTACATCTTTAAAAAGCATAGCTCAAAAATAGATGTTAAAATTAATTTATCATAGAATATTTACAATTACCTGCCACAAATTGTGCCGGATTAATTTACTATCTTTGATACTTACATCAATCCATTAATTTATGATTAATATGCAAACTATTCACAACTACAATTTTTCAGGTAAAAAGGCTCTTATAAGAGTTGATTTCAATGTACCGTTAAATGAAAACTCAGAGATAACCGATGATACGCGTATCCGCGCAGCGCTTCCAACCATAAATAAAGTTATTGAAGGAGGAGGCTCTCCGATTATCATGTCTCACTTAGGCAGGCCCAAAAGCGGTCCGGAAGACAAATTCTCACTTCGGCATCTTGTAAATCATTTATCAGAACTGCTTGGGGGGAAAACCGTAAAAATGGCACCTGACTGCATTGGAGAAGAAGTTAAAAAAATGTCAGTTGCACTTAAACCCGGTGAACTGTTAATGCTGGAAAACCTCCGCTTCCATAAAGGAGAAGAAAAAGGAGATGAGGAGTTTGCAAAACAACTTGCCGAAAATGGCGATTGCTGGATTAACGATGCCTTTGGAACAGCACACCGGGCACATGCCTCTACAGCAGTGATTGCAAAATTCTTCCCTGATGATAAAATGTTCGGATACCTTATAGAAAGTGAAGTGGAGAGCCTCGATAAAATAGTTAAAAGCCCTAAAAGACCGTTAACTGCAATTATGGGGGGAGCTAAGGTGTCGACAAAGATCACGATTATTGAAAATATGCTTGAAATGGTTGACAATCTGATACTGGGTGGCGGTATGACCTATACCTTTGTAAAGGCAAACGGAGGAGAAATAGGTGATTCAATTTGTGAACCGGACTTTCTGGAAACAGCAAAAAATATTGAAAAGCTTGCCAAGGAAAAAGGCGTTAACCTGATAATGGCTTCAGATGTGGTTGCTGCCGATGCATTTAGTGAAGATGCAAATATAAAAATTGTTCCTTCCGATCAGATACCGGAAGGGTGGCAAGGATTGGACGCAGGGCCGGAAAGTATTGCCGAATTTAAAAAAGTAATTGAAAACTCAGCCACTATCCTTTGGAACGGCCCTGTTGGCGTATTTGAAATAGAAAAGTTTGCCGAAGGATCAAAAGCTGTAGGTAAAGCAATAGTGGAGGCGACTAAAAAAGGAGCCTTTTCGTTAGTTGGGGGAGGTGATTCAGTGGCATGCGTCAATAAATTTGATATTGCTTCAGGCATATCATATATATCAACTGCAGGCGGTGCACTTCTCGAATATCTTGAAGGAAGGGTACTCCCCGGTGTTGCTGCAGTAAGAGGATAATAATCCGCCGGCTTATCCTGTTCAATTATGATGAACAGTGCCATATAAAAAAGTACTATCTGTTCCGGTACTGTTCATTATAATATTTTTGATACTCACCTGATGTTACATTCCGCAGCCACTCCTCATTGTTAAGATACCAATCGATTGTTTTTTCTATTCCTTCTTCAAACTGCAAAGAAGGTGTCCAGCCAAGCTCGCTTTTTAGTTTGGTTGCATCAATGGCATAACGAAGATCGTGCCCTGCTCTGTCCTTCACAAAAGTAATAAGCTTCTCAGACCGGCCGGCCGGCCGGCCTAATTTTCTGTCCATAATCCGACAAACCAATCTTATAAGATCTATATTCTTCCACTCATTAAATCCTCCAATATTATATGTCTGACCCTTTCTGCCATGATGAAAAATAAGATCTATGGCAGCAGCATGATCCTCCACCCAAAGCCAATCCCTTATATTCTCCCCCTTGCCATATACGGGCAATGGTTTATTGTGCTTAATATTATTAATAAAAAGAGGTATTAATTTTTCAGGAAACTGATAAGATCCATAATTATTGGAACAGTTTGAAATTACCACCGGCAATCCGTATGTATCATGGTATGCGCGCACAAAATGATCAGAACCGGCTTTTGATGCAGAATAGGGGCTGTGAGGATCATAACAGGTTTTTTCAGTAAAAAAACCCTGTAACCCCAGCGACCCGTACACCTCATCTGTTGAAATATGATAAAAAAGTTTTGTAATATGGTCTGTCCATATATTCTTAGCGGCATTAAGAAGATTAACAGTGCCTACTACATTGGTATATACAAAAGCAATTGGATTGGAAATTGAGCGATCTACATGCGATTCGGCAGCCAGATGGATTACCCCGTCAAACTGTTCTTTATTAAACAGCTCCATAATAAAATCACTATCGGTTATATCTCCTTTAATAAATTTATAATTAACCTTAGTCTCAACATCTTTAAGATTGGCAAGGTTACCCGCATAAGTGAGTTTATCGAGGTTTACTATTTTATATTCCGGATACTTATTCACAAACAGCCGTACCACGTGTGAGCCAATAAACCCGGCACCTCCGGTAATTAGAACTTTCATTCGAATATAATTTAATTAAACATTTAAAATTCAATTATTTATATAAAAGAATATTACCCCTTAAACCTCACCTGCATTTTTTCTGAGGCGAACTTTAAATTTGGTATTTCAGTATTTAATTGCAGCTTCTACAGCTGTAACTTTTTTATTTTATGATTATATTCCGCGAATATTTTTTTCCCACTCCCATGCTGAGCGAAGTGTCTCTTCCGGTCCGGCCACAGCCTTCCATCCAAGTTCCCTGTTAGCATAAGAAGTATCAGCCCATATCTTCTCAATATCACCGGGTCTTCTCCCAACAACCTTATATTTCACCTTAACTCCGGTAGCTTTTTCAAAAGTCTTAACCATCTCTAATACCGAGACTCCTCGCCCTGTTCCCAGATTAAACACTTCATAATCCTGCTTGTTTTTTCCTTCAAGAAGCCGCTCAATTGCAACAATATGAGCTTTTGACAAATCAGTAACATTAATATAATCTCTTATTGCCGACCCATCGGGTGTATCATAATCATCACCAAAAATATGCAACTCTTCACGAATGCCCGCAGCAGTCTGTGTAATAAATGGCACCAGGTTTTGAGGTATACCAACAGGCAGCTCTCCAATAAAAGCAGATGGGTGGGCACCCACAGGATTAAAATAACGAAGAGCAATTCCTTTCAAGCCGGGATTTGCAACTATTGTATCACGCAAAATATCTTCATTCACTCTTTTGGTATTGCCGTAAGGTGATTCAGCATCCTTTCGGGGAGTAGTTTCAGTGACGGGCAAATGATCAGGTTGTCCGTATACTGTGCAGGATGATGAAAAAACAATATTCCAAATATCAAATTTAATCTGGCACTCTAATAAATTCATCAATGAAACAAGATTATTGCGATAATAGAGAAGCGGTTTTTCAACCGACTCCCCAACAGATTTTGAAGCGGCAAAATGTATGATCGCAAAAATATCAGGGTTACGTTTAAAAAAATCAATAGTTTTCTCCCGTTCTGAAAGATCA
This sequence comes from uncultured Prolixibacteraceae bacterium, assembly GCA_964563975.1. Classification (GTDB taxonomy): domain Bacteria; phylum Bacteroidota; class Bacteroidia; order Bacteroidales; family Prolixibacteraceae; genus JAAYJR01. Next base: position 25,182 of record CAZLZJ010000009.1, on the reverse strand, counting down.
ATTTTTTCAAACAGAGGCCTTTTTCCTGTAATCTTTTCAATATTATCAAGAACCTCCATATTTGAGTTCGACAGGTTGTCAACTACCGACACATCATAACCTGCCTGCTGTAGCTCAACAACTGTATGAGATCCTATATAACCTGTACCTCCTGTTACCAAAATCGTCTTTTTCATATCTAAAGTAATATTTTGTAAATTTAAAAATTTATAACCACTGTTAATGATTATCTCAAAGCTGTTTTAATTTTTAAACAATATTAATTCATACTTCAAAAGATGTTTTGTTAAATTTACACAATAAAATGGTGAAAAGTGGATATAGGCAGATACATTAAAAAGTTATTACAGGAGCATAATATAGTAATCGTGCCCGGATTAGGAGCTTTTGTTTCGGTTTATAAACCGGCATATATGGATGATAAGACGGGGCAATTGCATCCCCCTTCGAAAGTAGTGTCATTCAATGAAAATATCAAAAATAACGGAGGACTTCTAACAGGCATGATTGCCGGCGAAGAGCATATTTCTCATCGTAAGGCTGTTGGAAAATTAGAAAAAATTTGCGATAAAATATTGTATAATCTTGATAAAGGTGAGAAAGTTACAATTGAAGAAACCGGAACTTTATATCATGACGATAAAGGTATTTTGTGCTTTGAGCCTGTCCCTTCGCTTAATTTTTTAACTGATAGTTTCGGACTTGAACCTGTTACTTTATACAGTGAAAAAGAGACTCACCTTCAAAGTTCTGAATCTCAACAAAATAAACTTAAGGAACTTTATAACAACAATAAGCGTTCAGATTTTCGCAGATTTATCCTGCGGCCATTCATCATTCTGATACCGGCAATACTAATAGCATTGGGTATTTATCTCTTCAGAAAAAAAGAAGCAGACGGCATTCAATCCGTAAAAATCAAAATTGACCCTACACCTCCATCTTATAGTATTCAAGAGTTGCCGGCATCAATTGATACAATCATAACCGATACTGTTAAAGCCATTTCAGCTGACACAACCCAAATAACTCATACTGCCACGCCAGATAGCCGGATTACCCCTGATACATCTGAATATTATCTTATTGGAGGCAGCTTTAAAGAAGAAGAGAATGCAAAAAAATATTTTCAACAGATGAAAGAGAAAGGTTATGAACCTTTTCATCTCAAAAAAGAGGGAAACTTTTATATTGTAGGAATAGGTAAGTTCAATACTGAAAAAGAGGCTTATATTGCCCAGATTAAGTTTTTGGACAAATATCCGGACTCGGGTGTCTGGATATTGATCCCGGAATAAATATTTTACTTAATATAAACTAAATCATCATGTTAGATATAGGATTTGTAAGTGCTATTCTTGCAGAAAGAAATTTTACCGAAGTTATAGAGTTTGCTTCCAAAAACCGGTTTAAATGTGTCGAGATAATGTGCTGGCCAAAAGGCAAGGCAGAACGGCGGTATGCAGGTGTAACCCATATTGATGTTGACAATATTACTGAGAAAGAAATATTATACATCAAAGAGACCCTTAAAAAGAACAATATTTACATTTCAGCCCTTGGTTATTATCCCAATCCTCTTGACCCTGACAAAAAACATTCCGATCTGTTCATAGAACATATAAAAAAAGTGATAATAACTGCCTCCGGTCTGCAAATACCTGTTGTAAATACATTTATTGGCCGCGATCCTTCAAAAACAATTGAAGAAAACCTGAATAATTTTAAATCTGTATGGCCGGGTATTGTTAGAACAGCCGAGGAGAACAATGTGAAATTAGGCATTGAAAACTGCCCGATGCTTTTTACAAAAGATGAATGGCCCGGAGGCAAAAATCTGGCCATCTCTCCGGCAATATGGGAAAAGATGTTTAAAATTATTCCCAGCGAAGCATTCGGACTAAATTATGATCCTTCTCATATGGTATGGATGCAAATGAATGAGGTGAAACCAATATATGAGTTTAAAAATAAAATCTTCCACATTCACCTTAAAGATGTTAAATTAGATCGTGATAAATTAGACAGAGTGGGTATTATGGCATATCCTCTCGAATATCATACACCAAAAATACCCGGACTTGGAGATGTTGACTGGCGGGGATTTTTTTCAGCTTTAACATCAATCGGATATCGCGGGCCGATATGTATTGAAGTTGAGGACAAAGCTTTTGAAAGATCACCTGAGGATATTGAAGCTGCACTGATTACCAGCCGTAATTATATTAAACAATTTATTGCATAAAATAATTTGAAAGGCTCTGTATATAAAATTAAGGGGCATATAAATCGTGAAATATGCCCCGTTTTAGTCACGCTGCTACAGAAGAAAACACTTCTTTCAGCAAATCTGGATAAATCTCTTTAAAAGTTAAAAAGCACCACTCACGGAGCTTCTTTACTTCTGACGGCTCAAGCCAATTAATACATTTAATCAACTCTTTTTTAAATAGTTGTTCACTAAAACTTACCTTTGGTAAAATTACTTTTGCGTAATCCAGCATAATATGTAAGTTTATTATTAATCTGGTATTAAGATAACGTCAATTTCTCAATAAAAGTGCATCAATTATGGGAGTTTAACACTAATTAACATTTAATACCAATTTGTCTTTATTACCCTGTTTTATTGTGCAAGTGTAAACCTGAAACTTACTCCCACATTTGTGTTTGATGTCGGAAATGAGAGTGATGTAAATGGATTATTAAGTATTTTATCAAAGAATAACCTTAGTTGAAATCTGTCGCTCAGCATATAATCTGCTGTAGTTTTTATAGTGAATGCACTTTGTCCTGCCGTTATCTGATCATCATTTTCAACTATCTTTCTTAAAACTGTTTTATTTTTTCTATAAGAAAGGTCGGCTCTCAGATTAAGGTCATTTGAATAGGAACGCTGCGAACTTTTTGTTTTTATAATCAGATCCATATTTGTAAACCTGTACCCTGCCCCTACTGTATATTCATTGCTTAAAACTTCAATTATTTGATTATTAGCAAATGAAAGGGTTAGGTTTCTTGATCGTTTAAGTTCTCCCCGGGTAGTAAAATCGCTCAGCCACATAATATCCAGATTGATCAGAGGAGAAAATGTTTCCATTATATTAACCGAATTAAAATCGAAAGGGGTAATAAAATTATTTGCAATATCCCTGACATAACTAAACCCGTCACTTTGTTCATAGTAGTTCAGATTTGTTAAAAATGATCCGATATTATAGCTTGAACGATAAACATGTGTAAAATTCAATGATCGCATGATCCTGTTAAGACCGGGAATTTTTGAAACCATTCCTTCATATTGAATTCTCCAGTTAGGCCTGATAAATTTAATAGACGGAAACAAACTCAGCGATACGGAGTGTGGATCTTTATTCTGATAGGCAGCAAGGAAAGCAGGCACAAGCACCTCTACCGAGTTTGGTCCATATCCTTCCGGAAATCCTGTTTCGGGATTTATCCTGCCGGGATCATAATTAAAAGCAGGATTTGCCACTCGCCGGGCTGCAAGTCTTTTTGCTACTATCAACCTGTATTCTTTCATATTTTCAAATGCTTCAGACCTGTGAACATCTCCTTTTCCCATTGCGAAAAAAGCAGTACCCCAGGTAAAGGTTGACATGGAAAAATTTCCGGTTTCAGTAAAACTGTTAGCAAAAAAATCACTCTCACGTGGATCATAATTATAAAACTCACTTATATTTTTGGAGAATGATCTGTCGGCAGTGATATCTATTCGCAGATCAGGCAAAGGTTCTATCATTGCCCGGAGGGAAATGCGTTCATTCTTTGTTACAAGATATGGCATATTCAACAGAGAGTCGGTTGTTACCCACCCTTTTGATGCAGCCCGCTTTGCAAAATTATAGTTTTGCCAGCCTAACAGAAAAGGCATACCCGGTGCAAAGCTGCTGCCTGAATTCCCTCCAAACATATTACTTTCAGGACTGTAATCACCTGCACCAAACAAGCGAGGTTCAGGAAGATATCCGGGGAGCACCGTTCCTCCGTTAATGCTGTAATTTACCGATAAAGTACGCACCCCGATAAGCACTCTTGTTGTAAGATCAAGAAGATCTTTCATAAATGACTGATCTCCGGGTTTTCCCATTATTGTAACTTTAGCCTGCCGGACATCTGTAACCGGCGTAAACTCAATATTATTTACATCAACGATATTCAGGCTGCCTTTAACAGGCTCCCCTTCAGTAGTCACAACAACCACTCTGACTTTTTTAGTGTTCAGCTTATGTGCCAAGGCCAGAGGTTTACCTGCAGAAAGGTTGACAGTCGACTCAAAAGTTTTCTCTTCGGCAGGAGGCGGTTCTGCTGCCTGATCCCTTGTTGTGTCACCTCCATAACGCTGGCTCAGGCTATACCTGCCCCTGCCTGTTCTTCGAAACTTCTGATTCAGCTCCTGGAAATATGGCACCTTATTATACAATGTTTGCAGATTAACATTGCCGGTAAGCTGAATATTTCGCGAATTTTCAACCCTGTTACCCAATCTGATTGTATCAGCAGTAATTGGTCCTGCCTGCCAGTTATAAGTTCCCTGATAACGTACCGATGAGCTTACAAAATTTAATAACTTAATACGGTTTATAGGTACTGTATAATTTACATTTATATTATGATTATAAAGAGTAGGCCTTCCTAAGCTGAGCAAATTGGTCATTATAGAATCTTTCAGCATCTGATATTCGTCCATATCCCGGTTTATCCTGCCTTCCGGCTCGTCAATACGCGATACGCCCATTGAAGAAAAATCGACTTTAAGCGAGCGGGTCAGATCATACCTCAGATCAAAAAATCTATTCCACAAAAAATCCTTCTCATATGTTGCAGGAAGAATAAAATCCGGATTAGTAACATTCCTTGTCTGGATTTCATGATAACGTCTGGTCAAATCGGTCCTGTACGATATCTGGGCAGGAACAGGATAAAAATTAAAATCTCCCAGAAGTTTAAGTGGCCCTTTTTTCAAAAACCCTACATTGTTAAAAGGCTGTATAAGCTTGGACCTGCTTGAATAGTTGTATGAGAACATACCTCTATACAGCTTATCAAGGTTAAATTCAGTGTTAATATTTCTTTTTAATATTTCATTATAAGAGTAAGATACTGCAAAATTCTCCGGATCCCACAAATAAGTTTTGGTCTTTTCACGCTGTGGCTCAACCCTGACATTAGTGAAATTAATACTTTTCCTGGTTATCAAATCCTGGGAAATAAGTTTAAGGGAGTCGCGCAAGTCTCTTGAATCGGCTCTTTTCAATGACTCATTCATTTCAATATCAGGTTCTAACGGATTATATTTTGGATTTGCAACACTTCGTGAATAACCATAATATAGCGGAAGGCGCACACCTGCTTTCTCCGGGAAAAATTTTCCCAACTCTAAAGTGGAAGCAACATCTATTTCATAAAGGTCTTCTAACTGACGACTGTTAATATTCTGACTGAGACTGCCAAATCCTGAAGAACGTGTGCGACCGGCAACAGTAACACTGCCCAGATCGGCAAGCCTGGCAGTTAATCTGGCATTTGCAGCCCAGCCTCCGCTTTCATCAAAATCGGTCAGTCTCATTTCATTAATCCACACCTCTACTGATTTCGGACCGGTATTAAGTTGCCCCCGCTTATGGCGAATGCCCATCATAACTACCTGTACATTTCCAAGATTAGGGGAACCTTTAATTTTAATTCTGTTTTTGTCTTTATTCCACCCCCGATGCACCGACTCATAAACATCCTGAATATTCACGGAAGATCCTGCCTTTCTAACCTCATCATTACGCTCCAGCTTTAGGTTAGTGAATATCTCTAAGGGTATGTCAAGCCGGTTTTCATCAGGCCAAACCATATATCTGTCGCTCTCTATTTCACCATTATATCTTCCGGGTGGAGTAAGTTTAAGAGGCACCTCATATTCATAATAGTTAAAATTATAATCGGACCCTATCCTCAGGAAAAAATGGAGTTCATCATCATTTAACGGATACTCTGTAATCTCTTCGGCATGAACTTCAACTTTTAGTCTCTTATACCTCCTGAAATCCATATAGATAGATTTATAAGCAGCCCTGGCATCACCTTGTTCCAATTCGGTTACTCTCATCACCATAGACTGTTCGTTAAGTTGCCTGAGCTGTGGATTTGTAGGATCAATAACTCTGGTGATCCCGGGAGGTAATATATAATTTACCGGTTCCCTGCTTCCGTTTTCCTCAATATTCACTGCTGAAACATCAAAGTTGGCATTGGGAGATAAAACACCTTCCTCCCCTACCGCCTTGGTATAGCGACGCCAGTCAGCCCTTACCAGGTCCATTGTAGCAAAACGTAAAACTGCCGGATCTTCAAATCCCCTTAAAAAGAGCCTTAAAAAGCGAATTGACTTAAAATCACGGATATTGCCGATTATCTGATCCGGATCTCTAACGGGGATCTTAAACTGATACCATCTGATATCGCCAATCTGCCCATTCTTCAGCTTAACCCGGCTCTCCTTGATATCGGTTATATAATTTTGCCCGAGTTGCATATCTTTCTTCCTCATACTTACCCGGTACTGATAATAACGTTCATTCTCATTAAGAGTATTATCATTATTTATATCTTCAATATCAGGTATGGAAGATGCAGATGTAGGATAAGATTCAGGCGACATTTCTGTGGTGGGAGAATTACCGTCCGGCCCGTTAAACCTTTTATATCTTTCAAGAATACTTAGCTCCTTATGATCATAATCTGTTCCCCGGAAATAATGATAATTGTCGCCCGAGGGGTCATCATAAAACTTTTCAAAGACATCATCATAAACTAAGTCTCTAAGCCGGTCAAGGTAATCTTTAAAAAAAGATCTTTCATCTTCATCATTAAGTCCGTCAAAACCTATATCCTGATATTTCCTTGACTCGGGATTGTTGTCAAAGGCGTTAACAAGTGATTGCAATGTTGATACCCTTCCCCAAACGGTTGTATCTACATTGCTTAACAGGTCACTCACCGGAAGTCCGTTTTCAAATGACTTACGACCATCTTTCAATATATCTTCCGATATATCACCAAGATTAAAATAGAGGTCACCCCCGGAATGCTGATCAAGCGTGTCATATACAAACGGATCCATCATCCAGAACTCAATAAATTCAATATTTGAAGTTTCAAAATCACTTGTTTCAATACTTCGCATTATACCACCCCACCTGCTTTGAGGATCAACAAGAGTTCCATCGGAATTAATACCGGCAGAAAAAATACCCGGCCGGGTGTCATAGTTATACGGCCCCCGCTCTGAAGGATAAAAAGCCAGGTCTAAAACAGGAATATTGGTAGGTTCACCCCTGGGAGTCTCCTTTGCAGGAAATATCTCCTGTTCAAATACCTCTCTGACAAAATGGTTAGACTGCTGATTTTTATCATTTTTTATATGATTAGGAGTAAGGCTCGTATTTCTCAAAAGCAGCGGGTCTATTATATACCATGCCAACAATGCGCGGTTAAAACCATACTCAAGGGCATTATTAAGATTAGCTTCAGGAAAGATATTCTCCTGAAACTGAGGTGTACTTGCCAACACCCACGACTGTCGTGCTTTAAGGTCAATAGAAGTTTTTGTGCCTTCAAAATCGTCTATATATGCATTACCGCTCTTTTCTATTACATTAGAGTGCCCGGGTATCAACTGAGCAACCTCAGCTTCAAAATCGATTGATGATGGAGTTTTGGTGCTGTAAAAAGGAAGTAAATCAACCAATTTGGTTAAAAGCATATTCTCTTTTGCCCACCGCGTATCAAACCCGACCATAAGATTAGAGATGGGATCTTCGCCATAATTCACTTTCTGGGTAAGCGGCCTTTCGTGCATATAAAGAGCAGTTGCGCCAACATTAAAATTATCTGAAAAAGCATAATTGGCATGAGTCCCCAGCAATGTCTTCCTCTGCATTGTAAAAAGATCTTCACTTTCCGTAGAAACCCGGATTGGCGTCCCCGCCTCCAGAAGCGCCTGATTTATTATTCTAACCTGGCCAAGGGTATAGTCAACCGTATAATCAATATTCTCGATCAATTCACGCCCTCCGGCAGAAACTTTTACGGATCCTTGTGCAAGATTTAAGGCACCTAATGCAATATCAGATCCTGCTGCACCTTTGTAGGAACCGACTAATCTGAACTTATTGTGCTCAGCATCCTGAGCTGCCATTATCTGAGTGGAGTCATACAATGAAGAGAATACATACTTCCCGATCAGCACAGGGTCCTGCAAAGAGTCAGCCAGAACTTTTCCGAAAGGTTCCAAAACAGGAAATATTATTCTGCCTTTACCCGAATTCACCGTTATCCCTTCAATATAATCAAAAATACCATCCTTATACGGATCAAGTTGTTTATTCAGCTTATCAAGGTTCATAACTTCCAGAAGGATATGTCCTTTTATTCTTCCTTCGGGCAAATAATTAATATATGTGCCGGTTGAATCATTTTGATAAACAATATTCAGGATAAACTCATCATTGGTAAGCTGATAGGTATCAAGATTATAAATATTCTTCATCATCAGGTCCCAGGTAGGCAGGCCGGGTGACAGGTTAGTACCTTTAATAAGTTTCAGCACAAGCGTCTGGGGGGCTTCCACACCATCGGTAGAGAACTCACCAACCTGAAATATTTTTCCGCTTGACGTATAACTGAATGCAACGGCTAAAACCTCATCTGCATTTAACGCTGTATTCAGCGAAATATAACCTAGCCTTTCATTAATAGTATATTCCGAAGGTGATAGTTTTCTGGCCTGGTCTACTTTCTCAAAATCCTGACCGCCTACAAACCCGGGGCTGAACTGAGACATTATTGAAGTAATCTGCCTGGAGTCGCGAATCCCGTTATATGTACTGTTCATCTCCTGATACAGCCGGTTTGCATTATTATGAGGAAAAACATTTTCAGGATATGGCAAACCATAATTTTCCTGAAAGTCAGGTATCTCATTAAAAATATGAGGATCATGCTCTCCCAAATCCTGAAATGCAATTATATTTCTTGATTCATTAAAATTGCTTGATTTGTTTGTCACCCAAATTTCAATTTTATTAATAGTGACAGATGACAAAGGGACAGCAGTATTTTGCAACCACTTATCATAATTGTCTCTAAAATATTGAGAAAGGAAAAAATGTCTGTTTGCATCATAATCTGCAGCAGAAATCTCAAAATTGGTTATCTGAGCGCCACCTTCCGTTTCAACTGTTTGTGTTTCACCCTTATGCTGTGAAAATAGTGTAGTCAGTGTAAGCCTTCCAAATTGCATCTCAGCTTTTACGCCAAAAAGATTTGATGCACCTGTAATTAAAGTTCCATTGAGCGGAAGAGAAACATTACCTGCTTCAATTCTCTTAATTATCTCATCTTCATCACCGGTATATTCAAGATTCATCTTATTTTCATAGTCGAAAGTAGCTTCTGTGTTATAGTTAACACGCATATTCATTTTGGTTCCGATCTGCCCCATAACATTCATCTGGATCTTCTCATCAAAATCAAATGCCGGTACTTTTCTCAACCTTTCCGGTATGGCAGGATTCTCGGTTGAGTTCATCTGATAACCAAAACTCACTTCAACATATCCCTGAGGCTGTATATTAACTACATTTCCTCCAAATATCCGGTTAAAAGCTTCTCCTCCTATTGTAAGTTTGGGAATTAATGATTCTCTCTGCTCCAGATAATGCAGATTACTTCTCTGTTTCCAGTACTCTTTAACCGATTTTTCAAAATCATAATCAATATAGTTGTCGAGCGTCATTGTCTGGGGCAACCGGTAATTTAATTTACCTACCTTTTCATAAAATATATATTGTCCGGTTTCAGCATCATACTCTATTTCATAATTTATATTATCAGGCTTATTTAAAAAAATATTAACCGAATCCTTTGGGGTATGTCCAAAGGCCGGCTGGTCTTTAAACGGAAAGGGTAGTTTTCCGGTTGTATCAATCCTTAAAGTATCCTGAAATTGGTAATAATCAGAAATCAGTTCTCCTGCATGGCCGTTTCCGCAAATTGCAAGCATGGAGATAAGTATATATAAGGTATATTCTCTTTTAAATATTCGAGCCAGTTTCATACCAGTTTATAACCTTTTTAACGCATATTTTATCACACTCTCGAGTGATGCCTCCGGATTTTCACGGATTATTTTTGAAATGACCTTTTCTGCATCTTTCTTTGCGAAACCCAACATTACTAGAGCAGATAACGATTCTTTTTGAAGAGTATTGTCTGTTGGTAATAAAATTTGATTGCTGTCATACTGTGCCAGTTTATCCCGAAGGTCAATTATTATACGTTGTGCTGTTTTCGAACCTATCCCTTTTACTGTAGTAAGTGTCTCTATATTGCCTGATGCTACGGCTCCTCTGATCTCATCGGCAGTCAATGAGGAAAGCATCATCATTGCAGTGGCTGCCCCCACACCGTTTACAGATATCAGATCCCGAAAAAGATCCCTTTCACTTTTGTCGGCAAATCCATAAAGTATCAATGCATCATCACGAACAACCTGATGAACAAGTAAGCTGGTATTTTTTAAGCCATTTATCTTACTATATGTATTTAATGAGATGTTAATATAAAAACCGACACCTCCGGCTTCTATAACGACACTTGCCGGTTTCAGGCCGGCTATATCTCCCCGGATAAATTCGTACATTTACTAAAATATTTAATAATTTTGATCCTCTTCTGCTTCAATATCTATACTTTCATCTTCCTGATTTGAATTAATATCAAATTTCTTCAATGGATTTTTGGAAATCTCCATATGAATCTGCCGGTTTTTAAAAATGTCGACTGCCAGATAAAGTGCATGCCTGAATGAAGCGGGAGATGCTTTCCCCTCGCCTGCTATTGAAAAAGCTGTACCATGTGCAGGAGATGTACGCACAACAGAAAGTCCGGCAGTATAATTTACCCCGTTTTCAAAAGAGGCCAATTTGAACGGAATCAATCCCTGATCATGGTACATAGCCAAAATCGCATCAAACTTCCTATAATCATCAGAGCCAAAAAAGCCATCTGCTGAATAAGGACCCAAAGCAATTATACCTTCGCTCTTAGCCTGTTCAATTGCAGGAATTATGATCTCTTGCTCTTCCATACCCAACAATCCGTTATCACCGGCATGCGGATTAAGCCCAAACACTGCAATGCGGGGCTTCACCACTGCAAAATCCATTTTAAGTGAATTCTCTATTATTCTCAGCTTGGAAACAATAGCTTCAACTGTAATATTTCCGGCAACTTTAACAATAGGCAGATGTGTGGTAACCAACCCGACTCTCATTGTATCACTCACCATAAGCATCAGGTACTTATCAGAATTAAATTTGCGGGCAAGGTACTCGGTATGCCCGGGAAAAGAGAATTTATCGCTTTGAATATTCTCCTTGTTTATAGGGGCTGTGACTAACACATCTATCCAACCTTTTTTTAAATCGTCAGTTGCCCGTTCCAATGCCATAAAAGATGCCTCTCCTGCAGCGGCAGACAATTTTCCTAATTCAACCCTGGTATTGTCATCAATACAATTTATAATATGAGCCCTTCGCGGACCTGCCTCCTTCGGAGAACGAATATGATTAAAACTAAGATTGGTAATATTAAGGGCTTTGCGATGGTATGCGGCAATCTTGGGAGATCCGTAAATAATGGGGATGCACATTTCAAATATGCGCGAATCCAGCAAGGTTTTCATTATAACCTCATAACCTATCCCATTAATATCCCCGTGAGATATTCCAACTTTAATAATATCTTCCATTTTAATATTTTATAAGTTGCAAAGTTAAATTTTAATTGCACTTTTTCAAAAAGTTGTAAAGCAGCCGTATACCAATACCGGTGCCTCCGGCAGGGCGATAAAAGTTTTTCTCCTCAAAGAATGCAACACCGGCAATATCCAGATGTATCCAGGGGTAACCGGTAAAATGTTCTAAGAATTTACCTGCAACTGAGGTTTGTGCCTCCCGTGACCCAAGATTGTTCAAGTCGGCAATTGCCGATTCAAGTGGCTTAGCCAGCTCTTTCCACAAAGGAAGTTCTATTATCCTTTCATAAACTTCATAACCCGACTGCTCAAGTTTTCGGATATCCTCATCACTGTTTCCCATAGCCACAACAGCATATGGGCCGCCTATGACTGCTGCTGCACCGGTTAAGGTGGCAACATCTATGACAAGAGAAGGATTATACTTTTTTGCATAACCTAACGCATCTGCTAAAATTAACCGCCCTTCTGCATCAGTATTTCTGACTTCAACCGTTGTGCCGTCAAACATAGTGATTATATCGCCCGGAACATATGCATTACCATCGGGCCGATTGTCGGTAGCCGGAATAAGCCCTATCAAACGGACAGGAAGCCTGTTTCCCGCAGCTGCATAAATGGTTGCTGCCACAACTGCTGCACCTGCCATATCGCTTTTCATGTAATCCATAGATTTCAAGGTAGGTTTAAGGCTTAATCCACCGGTGTCAAAAACAATACCTTTACCTACCAGAATAACAGGCTTACTGTTTACTGCATCTTCAGGGCTCCACTCTAAAATAATAAATGCAGGGGGATCAACACTTCCCCGGTTAACGGCAAGTAATCCTCCCATACGTAAAGCTTCAATCTTCTTCTTATTCATTACTTCTACTCTAAACCCTGCAATCCTGCCCATTCTTTCTATCTCTTCCGAAAGCATTTGAGTATTCAAATATGAAAGCGGTTCGTTTACAAGATTTCTTGCCTCAAAAACTGCTTCAATAAGTAAAGTCAACTCTGAAATCTCCTGTGAAGAAACCCTGTCTCCAACAATAAAAATTTCATCAGGCGTATAATCGTTTTTTTCTTTTTTATATTTTGAAAAGAGATAAGATGATAACAAAAATCCTTCTAAAAAAGAGAGGGTAAAGCACTTTTTAGTCAAATCGAGAATCTGAAATGAAGCCGGTTTTTCATTTTTTGATATATCAAAAAATTTTGATCCTGCAATGCGTACATCTTCATTTATCAAAAACTCTTTATCCTCTTTTACCTTCTTTAAAAAAATTATCCGGCGGTCTCTATGCAAAATACAATCAGTTTTATCCGACAATTTTTGACTTGCATAAGAGACCTCAGTTTGACTTAAAAAAGTTAACTGTAAAGAGTCATCTTCATCAAACAAAATTACTGTTGCACACTTTTCATATAATTCTGTTATTTTTGAAATTTTAAGCTTCATGGAATATCATTTTTTTTCAAAAATAGTATAAAACTAATTCACGTTGAATTTTTTTTATTAAACGGAGAAAAGTCATAAAAAATTTAATGAACAGTGATAAATTATTAAAAAAAGCAATTATGCTGGAACCTCTTTCACTTGAAGAGGGGATTTATATATACACTAATGCTTCAACCGGAGAACTGATGATGGCTGCACATGAGTGCAGAACTATTCAGGTGCCCGGCAATAAAGCAGGCTGGATAACAGACAGAAATGTTAATATCACAAATGTATGTATTTCAGGCTGTAAATTTTGTAATTTCCATTGTAAGTTTGGCGATAATCAACAATACATAACATCAATACCTGAGTATATAAAAAAAATAGAGGAGTTAAAAACAGCAGGAGGCAATCAGCTGCTTTTACAGGGTGGTCTCCACCCTAAGCTTGGCTTGAATTTTTACACTTCGCTGTTTAAAGAACTTAAAACTCTATATCCGGGCTTGAAATTACATGCTCTCGGGCCGCCTGAAATCGCTTTTCTTGCAAAAAAAGAGCGGCTGAGTTTTCGCAGGGTCCTTGAAAAACTTACGGAATCGGGAATGGACAGCCTGCCGGGAGCAGGGGCTGAAATACTTTCAGACCGTGTAAGAAAAATTATTTCACCGGGAAAATGTAATACAAAAGAGTGGCTGAATGTGATGAGGGAAGCTCATAAAATGAACCTGGTTACCTCTGCCACAATGATGTTTGGGCATATTGAAACAGTTGAAGAAAGAATTCAACACCTGATTTATATCAGACAGTTGCAGGAGAACAAACCAAAAGGTCATTACGGTTTTGTTACATTCATCCCCTGGCCTTTTATGGATGAGGGCACTACTCTTAAAAATGAAGGAATAAGCAGCCGAACCAATCCGAATGACTATATCAGATTGGTAGCAATAAGCAGATTAATGCTTAATAATATTAAAAACCTTCAGGCATCATGGCTGACCGTAGGAATAGAAACTGCAAGCTTGTGCCTTCATGGGGGAGCAAACGATTTCGGATCAATAATGATTGAAGAAAATGTGGTATCTGCAGCCGGTGCAAAATATAAAATAAATGCTGAAGGGATTCAACAAGCAATACGAAATGCAGGATTCGAACCTTATCATAGAAATCAGGCTTATGAGCCGGATATAATCCGGAACGGAAGAGATGATTAAAAGTATCCCGGTTAAATCGTGACCTAAAAGAATAATTAAAACATATACAGACAATACGGGCAGGCTATATGATAACTTTAAAAGTGATTTTTAAATCATACAAGATTTATCATTAAAATAATTTACAGATTATTTTTTTAAAAAGGAGGATATTATATTTTTGTAGCTCTTAAAAATAAAAGCAACATGTTTACAACAGGAATTTTTTCAACCCACCTGCCCTACATTGCTTTTCTGTTTTTTTATGCTTTTTTCTTCTTTTTCAATACCAAAATCAATCAGCCGGAAAAAGCCGAAAAAGCAGTACCGGAAAGTAGAGTAACTTATTTATATGAAAATATTTCACAAAACAGTAACAATACCTATAAACATAACATACAAACAAATTCTGCTGTTTCATTACAAAGCTGTAACAGGATATTTTCCGTGATCAAGCCGGCAAAAACTAACAGAGCTTTTGTTTGTCCATTAATAAAAGATATTTTCTTTTTTGTATATTTTTCGCGGCCTCCTCCTTTCCGGTAATATATTTATACATCTTGTTGTTCAGACATACAAAAGTTCCGGTAGTTTTTTTAACAATATTCAAAATATTTATATGAGAAATTTTGCATTTGCCTTAATGGCATTGCTATTTTCCCGGCTAAACCCATTAGCAAATAATTTTGATGCTGACACTATTAGTAATTACAAGCTTGATGAGATAATTATTAAATCGCCGAAATATAACCGTAATATTTTTGATATACCTGCTGCTGTCTCTATGATCCCGGAAAGGGTTCTTGAAAACAACAAAGCTGAAAACCTTACGGATATTTCAAATATCATTCCCAACTTTTTTATGCCCGATTATGGCTCTAAGCTTACAACTCCGGTATATATCAGAGGTGTTGGCAACAGAATAAACACACCGTCTGTTGGTCTGTATGTTGATGAAATCCCCTATTTTGAAAAGGCTGCCTTTAATTTTGATTTTTATGATATAGAAAGGATTGAAGTGTTAAGAGGTCCCCAGGGCACACTCTATGGCAGAAATGCTATGGGGGGACTTATAAATGTTATCACCAACAGACCCGGAAAAAAGAAATCAACCAATATTTCAGCAGACTATGGCAATTATAATCAAATAAGATCCAATATTACCCATAACCAGCCTGTTAGCAAAACATTCTCTGTTACAGCCGGTTTAAACCAAAAACATAATGATGGTTTTTATGAAAACCGGTATACCATGACAGATATCGATAAGATAAACAGTTACTCAGGCCGGCTGAAAACATTATATACACCTTCAGACAAATTCGAAATACTGACAAATTTACAATATGAAGACAGCCGGCAAGGCGGATATCCGTATGCTCTTTTTAACGATGAAACGATGAAAGCCGAAAATATAAGCTATGACAAAGAGAGTACATATAACAGAAAATTATTATCTGCCGGATTAAGCCTGAATTATAAATCCGGAGAAGTCTCATTGAGAGCAGTCAGCAGCATCCAAAAACTTGACGATAAACAGGAGATAGACCAGGACTTTACCTCCCGGTCACTCTTTTTTGTAACCCAGGAGCAGCAGCTTCAAATGGTAGCCCAGGAGTTTATCGCCGAATCGACAAAGGAAAAGATATATAGTTGGCTTGCAGGTGCTTTCGGTTTCAAACAGATACTTGACAAGTCTGTTAAACTGGAATATGGGCAGGATGGACTGATAAAATATAAGCTTCCCTACTCCGGGCACTATTATATAAAATCTTATGATAATATAAATACCGGCATTGCCTTCTTCCACCAATCAACCATAACCCTTGGCAAAATTATACTGTTGGCGGGAATTAGGGCAGATATGGAAAAAGCGACACTTGACTATAACCATGACAATTACCCGAATGGAAATAAAATTAATGCCGAAGTTATTAAAAGCGACACCCTCTTCTTTGAGATACTCCCTAAATTAGCGCTGAAATACAACATAAGCAAATATCTTGTACCATACATTACCATATCAAAGGGTTATAACCCCGGTGGTTTTAATACCACTTTCGAGCGATATGAAGATCGTTCGTTCGGTTCTGAACGCTCTGTGAACTATGAAGCCGGGCTAAAAGCTAAGTGGCTTCGACAAAGAGTCTATGCAAATATTGCCTTTTTCTATATTGACTGGACAAATCAACAGATATATCAGGCTGTACCCAGCGGCACAGGTTCCATGCTCACAAATGCAGGAAAATCTGAAAGCAAAGGTGTTGAACTTGAGCTGACAGCCCTTCCTGCAAAAAATCTGGAAAGCTGGCTGGCCTTTGGATATAATAAGGCAAAGTTTATTAATTACAAAAAAAGTGCAGATGAGATCTTTTCCGGTAATTATCTGCCTTATGTTCCATTGTTTTCTTTCAGTGCAGGAGGTAACTATATAATAGAAGTTAAATCAAACTGGTTAGATAAAATAAAATTGAACCTGACCTATAACGGATTTGGCAAACATTACTGGCATGAGTCCAACGAAGCATTTCAAAAGTATTACGGACTAATGAACCATAGGATAAGTTTTGAAAAAAATAACTTAGCTCTATCCTTTTGGGGTAAAAACATTCTTAATACAAATTATAATTCATTTTACTTTCAGGCACTGGGCAACTCCTATGTCCAGATAGGCAAACCTGCAACCATGGGTTTGAACCTGAAAGTAGTTTTTTAAAACAGATGAAAATAAAAGAGACAAATAAATATCTGACACTTCTAACCCTTTACCTTGCACAATCCATTCCAATGAGTTTTTTTTCAACAGTTGTGCCGGTTATAATGCGAATGGAAAACTACTCTTTAGAATCGATCGGGTATTTACAACTGATAAAGCTGCCCTGGATAATTAAATTTTTATGGGCTCCGTTAGTCGACAGAACAAGTCAAAATGCATCTCAATACCGCCGGTGGATATTAGTTTCTGAATCTTTTTATGCAATTGTCATTTTTGCCACCGGCTTTTTTAATTTGGAGACAGACTTTATTACAATAATTGTGCTTATGATAATTGCTTTTTTTGCATCAGCCACACATGATATTGCAACCGACGCATTTGCTATTTTAATCCTTAAAGAAAAAGAAAGAAGTTTAGGCAACAGTATGCAATCGGCCGGCAACTTTATGGGAACTCTTGTTGGGAGCGGAGTATTGCTTGTAATTTATCACTATTGGGGTTGGAAATATCTGCTTTTTCTCCTTGCAGCTTTCGTAATTGTAATATTAATTCCTATATCGTTATATCCTGCAAAAAAGGAGATAACACCATCTGAAAAAAGAAAAAACATTTCTCCTCTTGAATTTATATACTTCTTCAGGCAAAAAAAAATCATCAGCCATCTTTTGTTGCTATTCCTGTTCTATTCAGGCCTTATCGGGATACTTACAATGATAAAACCCTATCTGGTAGATCTTGGTTATGGAATCAGGGAGATCGGCTTTATCTCCGGAATATTCGGTACTGCCTGCGGTACTCTGACGACAATTCCGGCAGGTATACTGATCCGGAGAATCGGCCTTAAAAAAACTGTATGGATATTCCCTGTTTTTAATTTCTTGGCCGCTTTATACTTTTTTTTCCTGACTTTTACAAACCATCCTCTATATCTGATATATACAGGCGTTGCACTACTATGGAGCTCTTATGCAATGTCATCAGTATTTGTCTATACTCTTGCCATGAAAATAGTAAGAAAGGGACGTGAGGGTACAGATTTTACCATTCAAATTGTTATTACACATATAAGCAGCCTGTTTATAGCTGTCGTAAGTGGAAAAGTTGCTGATATCATAGCATACCGGGGCCTCTTTTTACTGGAAGTAATCCTTGCACTTTCATTGTTAATTTTAATACCTTTATTTTTTAAAAAAAGCTTTTATGACAGAAATGGAGATTCCTGAGGACCTGATAGCTAAATATAACCTTCCGGTTCCAAGATATACAAGCTATCCGCCGGCAAACTATTTTTATAATGACTTTAAAGCTGATGAGTACAAAATAGCAATCATAAGATCGAATGAAGACCACCCAAATAATATTTCTATATATATTCATATACCCTTTTGCACAAAGCTGTGCTATTTCTGCGGATGTAATTCATATCTCACCCGTGATAAAAATATAATTAAAAACTATATAGATGCCATCAAGAAAGAGATTTTGATGGTTAAAGGTCTGTTAAACCATTCCCGTAAAGTATCCCAGGTTCACTGGGGCGGTGGTACTCCTAACTCAATACCCGCTGAGATGATCAATGATGTTATGAGGCTAATAAAAGATAATTTTTCATTTATTTCAAAGCCTGAAATAGCTATCGAATGCCATCCTGCATTACTTGATGAATCATATTTGGACAAACTTATTACAGCCGGCTTTAACCGCTTCAGCCTGGGCATTCAGGATTTCAGTCAGGAGGTGCTGTCGGGTGTAAACCGGGATTCGCCCACAATTCCGGTTGAAGAGATCGTAGCGCAAATAAGAAGTTATAACAATATCGGGGTCAATATGGATTTTATATATGGCCTTCCTCTTCAAACAAAAACAACATTTTCAGAGACTATTGAAAAGGCTGTGCAAATCTCACCCGACAGGCTGGTAACTTTTTCATATGCTCATGTACCGTGGATAAAAAAAGCACAAAAAATATTAGAAACAAAAGGATTGCCGCAGGCAAAAGAAAAATTGGAAATGTTTAAAACCGGATATAAAATTCTTACGGATAGTGATTACACACCTATTGGCCTTGATCATTTTGCAAAAAAAGATGATGACCTGAGTATAGCCCTGAAAAATCGTAAACTCCACCGCAACTTCCAGGGATATTGTACACGTGAAACAACCGGACAAGTATATGCTTTCGGAGCAACAGGTATCAGCCAGCTGGAAAATGTATATACCCAAAACGAAAAAGACCCTAAGAGATATACAGAGATAATTGACAGTGGCATATTTGCTACCTGTAAAGGATACAAAGTTAACCTAAATGAAAAAATAGTCAGACATATTATTTCAGAGCTGATGTGCAACAACTATATCTCCCTAAAGGAAACAGGAGAAATCTTCAGCCTTCCGGAAAAGGAAATAAAAAACAGTATCGGATTCAGGGAAAATAAATTTGAAGAGTTTGTAAATGAAGGATTACTAAATATTGATAAAAACACAATTTTTAAAGTCTCCGAAAAAGGCAGATTTTTTATCAGAAATATTGCCGCTAAATTTGATCCTCAAATAAAGAGTGAAACTAAACGGTTTTCAAATTCTTTGTAAAATATCGTTATTATTTGGATCACCCTCATGGCAAAAAACAAAAAAATATGAACGTAGCAATTATTGGAGCCGGCTTAACAGGATTAACCACAGCATATTATCTTAACAGGTACGGTATAAATTTCAGGATATACGAAAAAGCAAACCGCGCGGGAGGAGTTATTGAAACCAATTCAGAAAATGGTTTTATTTTTGAAATGGGACCAAACACCGGGGTGCTCAACCGTCTGGAGGCTGTGCAGTTATTTGAAGACTTGGGTAGTGACTGTAAGCTTGAAGTGGCTAACAAAGCAGCTAAATCGAGATGGATATGGAAAAATGAGAGATGGGAGCCTCTCCCTTCAGGACTAATTTCAGGAATAAAAACACCACTATTCACATTCAGCGATAAATTAAGATTGTTAGCTGAGCCTTTCCGAAAAAGGGGAAATGATCCTGAAGAAACCCTTGCCGGACTGGTTTTGAGAAGAATGGGAAAAAGTTTTCTAAATTATGCTATCGACCCCTTTATATTGGGGATCTATTCCGGTGATCCTGCAAAACTGGTAACGCAATATGCTTTCCCGAAACTCTATCAGTTAGAACAGGACTTTGGCAGTTTTATCGGCGGAGCAGTAAAAAAAGCAATTCAACCAAAAGATGAAACTGAAAAAAAAGTCACAAAAGAGATTTTTTCGGTCGAAGGGGGTCTTGGTAACCTTATTAACGCTTTAGTTAAAAATATTGGAAAGGATAAAATTCAGACAGGATGCAATGGACTTCAATTTAATTATAAAGAGAAAAAATTTATTTCAAATAAAGACAATTTTAAGTTTACCCATCTTATTTCAGCAACCGGCGGATATGAACTTGAAAAGTTATTTCCTTTTCTTCAAAAAGATGAGGTAATGGCCATTAATAAAATGCAATATTCACAAGTCGTACAGGTATCGCTTGGATTTAAAAAGTGGACCGGCTTAGAATTAAAGGCATTTGGCGGACTGGTTCCCTCAATCGAAAACCGAAAAATACTCGGAGTCTTGTTTATCTCCTCTTTCCTGAAAAACAGAGCTCCAAAAGAGGGTGCCCTGTTATCAGTTTTCTTAGGAGGTGTAAGACAAGCTGATATTGCCAATTTACCTGACACAGAGATTAAAGAAATTGTCGGGAAAGAATTGAAAGCAATGTTTAAACTTAAGGAGTTTCACCCCGATCTTATTAAGATATTCAGATATAAATATGCAATTCCACAATATGGATTGGAATCTTCAGATAAATTAAAAACTATTGGTAGCATAGAAAAAAAATTTCCCGGGCTGATACTTGGAGGAAATATTCGTGACGGTATAGGTATTGCGGATCGTATTAAGCAAGGCAAAAATATTGCTAACCAACTAACTGACAAATGACAGCCGATAAAACTGCAATATTGCTCTTAAATATTGGGAGTCCCGAAAAACCAAAGGTCCTGCAGGTATGGAAGTACCTGACACAATTTTTAAATAACAAAAAGGTAATTGACCTGCCACGAGTGTTGAGTATCCTGTTAGTTAATTTTATTATCATTCCATCCAGAATATTAAGATCAACACGACTATATAAACGATTATGGATAAAAGAGGGTTCACCATTAATTTACTACTCTTTGGAAATGGCAAAAAAACTTGAAGCCTCTCTTGACAAGAACTTTAAAGTTTTTGCAGCTATGCGTTATGGAAAACCGGGTTATAAAAAAGCCTTAAAAAAAATTGATATGGGAGGCTTTAATAATCTTCTTATTATACCTCTCTTTCCCCAATTTGCAATGTCAACTACTGGAACTGTTCTGGAAGTAGTAAAAAATGAGTTGCGTAAAAGGAAAATGGAGATAAAAGTTATAATTAAAGATCAATTCTATGACCATCCCCTATTCATAAAAGCTATGAGTGCAGAGGTAAAAAAATATAATCCTCCCTCATACGACCATATTATTTTTTCTTTTCATGGCCTCCCCAACCGGCATCTTAAAAAATGTCATCCGGACATCAGCCCTGATAATTGTAAATGCAATCAATATCTTCCGGAATATGGAAAATATTGTTACCGTGCAACATGTTTTGCTACATCCAGGTTATTGGCAAAGGAGTTAAAGCTTGATAATACAGATTACACTGTAGCCTTTCAGTCAAGGCTTTCAAAAAACTGGATGTCTCCCTTCACCGATGATATAGTAATAGAGTCCCTCAAAAAAGGATATAAACGTATTTTGATTGCAACTCCATCATTTGTGGCAGATTGTCTTGAAACCCTGATAGAGATAGGAGAAGATTACCGGAAACTTTTTAAAGAGTCGGGCGGAGAAGAACTCCAATTGGTAACCAGCCTGAATTTTAATGACCTATGGATAGATGCGCTGAAAGAGATAACTTATGAATGTATAAACAAATATTCTGTAAGCCAATTCCATTTCAAAGCATAAAAGTTTTTGATATGATAAATGTAAAGCCTGTTCCTGCTCCCAGCTGGGTGCCTTTAAATTTTTGATATACCGGCAAGTCATACATGCCTGAAATATACCAGTCTCCTTTTAGAACGTAGTTTATTTGAGGTGATATAAAAAACAGGGTGCTCCCGGAGGAAGCTTTTATTTTATTATTTAATTTATCTGAAGCGCGAAGTTCATTTCGAAGCTGAACAATAGCCGTCCAGTCTCCTTTCAGCCATGAAAACATTAAATGTTTTGAAATATAAAAAGAGTTATATATTGATGTCCCTAATTTATAACTGTTTTTATTAGTACCATTCATCTCCAGCCTGTTCGTTAAAAAATAGCGGGTACCGGTAGCAGAAACTTCTTTCACAAATGAAGAACTTATTACGGCACCATAAGCTCCAATGGTTGGTTGTACTTCTACAGGAAGTTGTATATTGTTTGCATACCGGTAGTTACGTGAAAAAGGGATCTTTGGTCCTACAGCGCCGGTAATATAAAACCTGTTTACATGGTCAGAATAGAGGCTGCTTTTTACTAAACAGACAAGATTGGAAAGCCCCCTTCCCGTATGCGGATGCGAAGAGCCGACATAACTGTATCTTTTATTTAAAAAATAACCTGCTTCAAATTCAAGAGTCGTCTTCGTAGAGAGGCCATACCCTAATATTACCGAAAGGAAATTATAATCGGCTTTTTCTATATATCTGTAATCAGACAGCGAAGACCCTTCAAAATAGCTGTTACTTTGTCCATATTTATAAAAGGATATCACTCTTATACTGCTCTTGTCAAGAACCAAAAGGTTATCGGTACCTCCTACGGGATTAACAGATGAAAGGCATTGCGCCCATAAAAAGAAGGGTAATAAAACAACAAACCCGGCAAATAGTATACATTTCAATTTAATCATAAACAGTAATAAGCACATCTTTTGTTTCAGACTGATTGCCACTGGTAACTTTACATGTAACTTTTCTAATGCCCAATTCGCATTCACCGGCAGAAAAAATTACCTGAAAAGGCTTATCTGCAGGATCTAATCTCCCGGCATCAGCAGACCAGGTATAAGTAGGATTTCCTCCGGTAACATCAGCTGTTATTTTTGTTTGTTCTCCTGCCATTATTAAATCCTTCTCCGAAATTAAAGAGTGAAATAAAAATTTTTCACCGGGTTCTTCATCCGCTTTACTGCAACTGAAGTTTAATCCCGATAATATCCAAATAGATAAAAGCCAGACTGTTTTCTTCATTC
>CAZLZJ010000009.1:0-1624 GCA_964563975.1 uncultured Prolixibacteraceae bacterium | reverse complement strand
AAGTTTAATCCCGATAATATCCAAATAGATAAAAGCCAGACTGTTTTCTTCATTCCTCGTTCTCGAATATAATTAAATTAAATATTTAAATTTTAATTATTTATATAAAAGGGTATTACCCCTTAAACCCCGCCAGCATTTTCCTGTAATTAAAAAAAGCCACTTTTTTATGCAAATCTAACTTCCAGCCAATTTTAACTTATCCAATTTGTGAATTTGAAAAATATTCATCACCATTTGGCAAAACTTCTGTTCTACTCATCTTTTATACATCTGACTGAAAAACCGTATTCTTTAGTAAATGTATTGTACCGTCCGACAGTTAAGCGGCCTTTATCAAGGCAGCGTCTCCAAGCCGAATTGTTACCATATTCGGAAGATGTCCACACATACTCCCACTGGCCTAACAAATAGTAGTAGTTGGCAAAGCAGCGCCCTGCCAATTGTGCATCATATCCCGAATCGCCGCCTGCCTTCAGCCTTCCCCCTACCGGAGATCCACGCCAGGCATTAGCAATATTTGCTTCAGCCTCTGTCATACCCAAATATATTTCAAGCTCTTTAAACTCATTATCGGAAGGAATATGCCACCCGCAGGGGCAAATTCCCTGGGCCCCTTCATTAACTGATCCGTTCATAGCCACATTCCATGTATATAAACGACCATATTTTAACTGCAAATCAGTATCATTATTATAAACATAACTTATTATTTCAGTAGTGTCGGGAGTATGCCGCACTCTTAAATTTTCCCTCATCCAAGTTTGGTTTCCAATTTTTTTTATGGTGTAGATATTACCGTCAACATCCGTTACCACATCTGTAAGGCTGACACTATCAACCGCCTCTTGCCCATTATCGTCGGTAACATGCAAAATGTAGTTTCCTGCCGAAAGCTCCTCCAAATTTTGACTTTGAGCGCCGTTAGACCATAAAAAAATATATGGAGACACGCCCCCGGTAATATTTGTACTGATTGATCCGTCGGCTGCTCCGGTCTCAGAAGGGTTATTTACCTCAAATATAATTTCAGGAAGCTCAGCAGGATCAACATTATCGTCATCACTGTTACATCCGGAAAAACCGAACAGTAGAAGCATTATCAGATAAATATGAAAGTATATTTTTGAAATATTATAACTTTTGTTCATATTTTTTTAATGCACTTAATTAGTTTTCTTTATATTAATAAGCCAAAATTAGTAAAATTGAATATAAAATAAAACAACTGCAGGATTATAATTTAAATATTAACCGGCCTCTTTTCTGCAATAAACGGCACTGGGGCTCAATCAATTATTTTTAAAGCCGGATCAGTAATAATATTTATTAAAAAATTTT
The DNA here is from genome assembly GCA_964563975.1 of uncultured Prolixibacteraceae bacterium. Lineage (GTDB taxonomy): Bacteria > Bacteroidota > Bacteroidia > Bacteroidales > Prolixibacteraceae > JAAYJR01. The sequence goes on along the minus strand of CAZLZJ010000009.1, from coordinate 283 downwards.
TTCTTTATTGAAAAGCTGTTATTTTTGCATCGTCTTCTAAAAAGATGATCATTGAAATATCTGTTATCTTATGGTATACTTAATTGCTTTTATCAGAAAAGTGATCAGATATAAATGCCTGAAAGATAAAAAAATGATAAATTCCCTAGTAGCTCAGTTGGTTAGAGCGGCGGACTGTTAATCCGTAGGTCGTAGGTTCAAGTCCTACCTGGGGAGCTCCAAAAAATCTAAAACATGCATTACCGCTGGATTTCAAATGAAGTTCAGCGGTTTTTTATTTAAC
>CAZLZJ010000008.1:9364-57177 GCA_964563975.1 uncultured Prolixibacteraceae bacterium | reverse complement strand
TTATATAAAGGGGTGTTACCCCTTAAACCCCACCTGCTTTTTTTCTGCAAGCAAAAAACCACTTTTATGAGGGTTCCTTAAAAATTAACGTTATCCCTTATGGGAGTTTCATCTGATTAAAACCGGGATGCACGTTTCTTCTGTTTACTTTTAATGATTTTTCAAATAGCAAGGTAACAATTTTGTTGTCAATAAAAATAGTTAGCCGTCAATTATTCGAATTTTCCAATCAGTACAAAAATAATTATTCAAATTTTAAAATACACTATTAAAATCATTTTCCAATTTTTAATATTAATTTGCGCCACTTAAGGCTTTAGTATAGCCCTTATTTATATTTTTGCACATCGAGCCACAGATAAAGCGTATAATTCAGAAACAATTGTGCACAAATTATTATTTACATACTTTCTTCTGTTTCTGCCGGTATTATCAATATGCCAGGTTAACAAAAATGAGCAGGAAGAATTAAGAAAACAGCAGACTTACACACCTGATATATATACGCAGGAAAAAGATACTTTTATTTCGGAACCTGCAACGGCATCCGACACACTTGTTACTGACTCTTTGACGATTATTTCAGAAAAAGCTCCGGTTTTAGAGGCTCCTATTGAATACACAGCTGAAGATTCAATCATAATATCACTTGACGGGCAAAAAGTATTCCTTTTTAATAATTCGAAAGTTACATACCAGAATATTGAACTTACAGCTTACTTCATTGAGCTTGACTTGGAAACAAAAGAGGTGTACGCTGAAGGAATAAAAGATTCGACAGATGTGCTGGTTCAGAAGCCTGTATTTAAAGATGGTTCAGAAGAGTTCGAGTCAAACACTCTAAGATATAATTTTGAGTCGGAAAAAGGCATTATTACTGATGTTGTTACAGAGCAAGGCGAAGGGTTTGTCCATAGCAGGCTTACAAAAAAGATTTCAAAAGATGCCTTTATATTAGAAAAAGGAAAATATACAACATGCGATGCGGAGCATCCCCATTTTTATCTCCATATGACTAAAGCAAAGGTTATTTCAAAAAATAAAATAATAACAGGGCCTGCATATATGGTACTGGAAGATTTTCCAATATATTTCCCTTTTTTGCCATTTGGATATTTCCCTAACACTCCTACCTATTCATCAGGAATACTCATCCCCTCTTATGGTGAAGAAACTAACAGAGGATTCTTTCTTAGAGATGGCGGATACTACTGGGCGGCAGGAGAATATTTTGACCTGGCCCTGAGAGGTGATATATACTCAAAAGGCTCCTGGGCAGGAAAATTACATAGTAACTACCGGAAGAGATATAAATTCAATGGCGGATTTGACTTGAGATATGCAGTAAATGTTTATGGAGAACGCGACCTTGATTATTATACAAGCACACCTCAGTTTGCAGTGACATGGAACCATAGCCAGGATCCTAAGGCAAATCCGCATCAGACTTTTTCTGCAAGTGTCAACCTGTCGTCGAGCGGATATGACAAACAAAATTCATACTCTGCCGAAAATTACCTCAGAACTCAAAAGTCATCAAGTATCTCATTTACCAAAAAATTTGAAAATACCCCTTTCAACTTGTCTGTTAATCTCAGACATTCGCAAAACTCAACCGACTCTTCATTAACTTTATCGATGCCGGAAATGACCTTCAATATGGCAAAATTTTATCCCCTGCAAAAAAAGAACAGAACGGGACAGCTCAAATGGTACGAAAAATTTGGATTAAACTATACCGGGAATTTAAGAAACACAATAACTGCACATGAGTCAGAAATCTTAAAACAATCATTTGCACGTGACTGGAAAAATGGAATAAAGCATAATATACCTATCTCATTACCAAATTTCAACCTGTTCAATTATATTAATGTCAGCCCGGGTTTTACTTACAATGAAAAATGGTATTTTAAAAAATTTAAACGCTCATATAGTGAAGAGGAGCAATACCACGATGAGTACGGCAGATTGAGTCATGTAAAGATTGATACAATACCCGGCTTCAACAGAGTATACGACTATTCATACAGTTTGGGAGCATCAACTAATATTTATGGAATGTTTATGCCTTTAAATTCAGCTTCAAAAATAAAAGGCATCAGGCATAAGATGACCCCCTCATTCGGAATCAGCTACCGGCCTGATTTTGGTGCAGCGCGTTTTGGTTATTGGCAACCTGTACAGGTTGATACAACAGGACGTATTGAATATTTTGATGTCAATACCGGTGGAATTTATGGCGGATCTCCCGGAAGGGGAGCTTCCGGAGCAATTTCATTTTCTCTGAATAATAATATAGAGATGAAAGTTTTAGATGTAAACGATACCACAAAAACAGATTCACCCACAAAATATAAAAAAGTTAAATTAGTTGACAATCTGAGCTTTGGAACATCCTATAACCTTATTGCCGACTCTCTTAACCTTGCTCCTGTCAATATCAGGGCAAGAACAACCGTTGCCGGTGTCAATATCAATATGGGAGGAGTGGTTGATCCCTATATGACAGATGACAACGGAATAAGAATACATAAATATGCCTGGAATGAAAAGAAAGGATTAGCCAAACTGGGGCGCCTGACTCGCGCAAATCTGTCGTTTGGGCTAAATTTCAAATCAAAAAAAGGAGAAAAAGAGGCGCAAACTAATAAAGAGCTGATTGAAAATGACCGGGTATTGCCGGGAGACTACTCTAATTATGCAGACTTTAATATTCCGTGGGATTTTGGTGTCGATTATAATTTTACTTATGCCGGGCCGACCAGACCGGGGAGGAAAGGAAAAATCTCTCAAACAGCAGGCTTCAGGGGCAATATGAATCTTACGGACAAATGGAGAATAAGTATGAACACCAACTTTGACATTATGGCCCGGGAGTTCTCATTTACTACCATAAATGTAAATCGCGACCTCCACTGCTGGCAGATGTCATTCAATTTTGTACCTTTTGGATATATGAAAAGTTACAGCTTCACCATAAATGCCAAATCATCTATGCTGAAAGACCTTAAACTACAAAAAAGACAAAGTCACTATGACAACTTTTAAAAAATTAAATTTTAATCAGATGAAACGAATTATTGCAACTGACAAAGCCCCAAAAGCTATAGGCCCGTACAGCCAGGCAGTGGAAGCAAATGGTATGTTATTTATTTCAGGGCAGGTACCCATAAATCCAAAAACAGGCAAAGTGGTTGAAGGCGGGATCAGGGAGCAGACTTTACAGGTCATGCAAAATATTGAAGCAATCTTAAATGAAGCCGGCTTCAACTTTTCCGATATAATTAAATCAACCTGTATGCTGAGCGACATGACATACTTTAAGGAGATGAACGGGATTTATGGCGGCTTCTTTAATGAAAACCCACCGGCAAGGGCTGCATATGCAGTTAAAGAGTTGCCCCTTGGCGTATTAGTGGAAATTGAAGCTGTTGCAATAAAAAAATAGATTATTTTTACAGTTTATCTTTAAAATATGACCTTTCAATCCTGGGTAGTAATAACAGCTCTGCTATTTTTAATTGTTGCTTTTCTTATAAAAGCAATGAGACCCGGGCTTATTCTGTTCAGTGCTGCAGCAATATTTTTGGCAACCAATGTTATCTCTGCCAAAGAATTCATTGCAGGGTTTTCAAACAATGGAGTGGTAATGATTGTATTACTATTCTGGATTAATGAAGGAATTAAACAATCAGGACTGATCACAAGGCTGGCTCAGGAGTATCTGCCACGAAAAAAACATCCGATGTTTTATATGTTACCGCGTATTATGGTACCGGTTTCTGTATTATCGGCATTCCTTAACAACCTGCCTATAGTTGTTAACTTTTCCCCTATTCTGATACGTTGGGCAGACGGATTGAAAATATCATATAAAAAATTCCTTATACCACTCTCTTATGCTGCAATTTTTGGTGGTATGTGCTCGTTGATAGGCACCTCTTCAAACCTTGTTGTGCACGGTCTCATGCTTGAAAACGGATTCAGGGGGCTGCATCTATTTGAACTTGCAAAGGTGGGGGGAATAATTTCGGTTGTAGGGTTTATATATATGGCTGTCTTTGGAAATGCCCTTCTCCCGGGAGAAAAAATAAAACCTGAAAAAATCAGCACCGAAATAAAAGATTACTATTACAACCTTGTGCTGAAGGCGGGGAGCCGCCTGACGGGATCAATACTTGATGGTAATAAAATACCCGGGCTGACAAATCAGACTGTACATTCTGTTGAAAGGCAAAACAGGATCCTGCGCCCGGATGAAACCCCGATAAAATTGCAAAAGGATGATGAAATATTTGTAAGAGGAGATGCCAACAGCCTTAAATACCTCCTTGCTCATACAGAGGTAAAAATCAAAAATATTGATGATTTAAAGCATGAAAAACCGGAAAATCTGAAGCAGTATGAAGTTGTTCTTTCCCCACAGTTTAACGGGCTGGGCAAAACAATGAAAGAGTATGATTTTTTTAAACATTTTGATGCTGTTGTACTGGCAATCCACCGCAACGGAGAACCCTTAGCAACCAATATAAGTAACCTGAAATTACGGGTAGGCGACAATGTGGTGTTACTTGCCACTGAAAAATTTATCAACTACTGGGGAAATTCTTCTATGTTTTATTTGGTGAACTATGTAAGAGACCATTATTTTAAAAAAAGTTCCTGGCAACGCTGGACAGCACTTATAATCCTCACAGCAATGGTATTGGGAATTGTAATAAATGAAATCGTTGCCTATAGTTTTGGATTGCAGCTTAATATATTCGTCTATGTGTCGATTGCAGCTATGCTGCTGGTATGGCTGAAAATATTGCCACAAGAGACCTATACCAGGTCTGTCAGCTGGGACACAATAATATCCATTGCTTCAGCATTTGCAATAAGCAAAGGGATTCAAAATTCGGGCATAGCCGGTGCTTATGCAGAAGATGCCGTAAATATTGTAAAATCCATGGGCCCTGCAGGAGCACTTGCCGTAATATATCTGACAACAACGATTCTGACAGAGATAGTTACCAATAATGCTGCCGTAGCTCTTGTTTTTCCGGTAGCCGTTATGGCTGCTCAACTGTTAGAAGTAAGGCCATATCCCTTTTTTATTGCAATAGCAATTGCAGGTGCATCCAGCTTTATGACTACCGGAGGATATCGTTCAAATTTGATAATAAAGGCTTTTGGTAAATATTCTCATCTTGATTTCCTCCGGATAGGAACTTTAATGCAACTGATCGCCTTTATAATCAGTGTATATACAATCCCGCATATTTGGGCATTTTAATAATTTATGCCGGCAAACAAAACCATCATTAATATCAACAAAATGAATTATTCAAAAATACTAATTGAAAAAATTGAAACCAACTCGGAAATTGTTGGCGTTATAGGATTAGGGTATGTCGGACTGCCCCTGGCAGTAAACTTTGCCGAAGCAGGAGTAAAAGTAATAGGATTTGATAAAGACCCTCAAAAAACAAAAAAAATAAATAAAGGTGAAAACTATATCAAAGATATCAGAGACGCGGTGCTGCGAGACGTTGTAAGCAATGTGTCTCTTGTTGCCACATCCGACTTTTCAAAAATAAATGAGTGCGATGCGGTGCTTATTTGTGTCCCCACCCCTTTGGATATCTTCAAAAAGCCTGATATGAGCCATATAAAAAGTGCATGTACCGATATCGGGCGTTATATGAAAAGAGGAACCTTTATATGTCTTGAAAGCACTACCTATCCAACAACAACAGAAGATTTTATTCTTCCGCTGACAGAAAAGAAAAGCAAACTGAAACATGGCAAAGACTTTTGGCTTGCATACTCTCCCGAAAGAGTAGATCCGGGAAATAAAAAATTCCATACTAAAAATACTCCAAAAGTTATAGGCGCAATGACTGAAGAGGGTCTTACAATAGGAAAAGCTCTCTATTCAAAAGCAATTGATAAAATTCATACAGTTAGTTCGCCAAGAGTAGCTGAAATGGTAAAAATCCTTGAAAATACCTACCGCCTCGTAAATATAAGCCTGATAAATGAGCTTGCACTTCTTGCGGGAAAAATGGATATCAATATATGGGAAGTGATAGAAGCAGCGTCTACCAAGCCTTTCGGGTTTCAACCTTTTTATCCCGGTCCCGGGATTGGAGGGCACTGTATCCCGCTGGATCCTTTCTATCTTGAATATATTGCCAAAAAATTCAGCTTTGACCTAAGTATGATAAATACTGCCGGACATATAAACATGCGAATGCCGCATTATATGTATATTAAAATTGCAACTGCGTTAAACCGGCATAAAAAATCTGTTAACGGCAGCAAAATTCTGTTCCTGGGAGTTGCATATAAACCGGATATCAATGATGACCGCGAATCTCCGGCTCTTGAAATTATGGATATAGTAAAGCACAAAGGCGGCACTGTTGCATACCATGATCCCTATATCCCCGAAATAATGACAAAAGGACATAATTTGCATGGTGGCCTTAATCTTAAATCAATGCCCCTTACAAAATCAGAACTGCTTTCGGCAGATTGTGTAGTACTTACAACTAACCACAATATTTTCGATGTAAATTTTATAAGAAAAAATTCAGCTTTGATAGTAGATATGAGAAATATGATTAAAGACCCTGATGATAATGTTTACAAACTCTAAAAAAATTAAACATATAAATATTCTTTCTGTAGTTGGTGCAAGACCAAATTTTATGAAAATTGCACCATTTATAAATGCAATCAACTTATATAACAATAATAACCCCGAAAACCGGATAAAACACACATTACTTCATACAGGGCAACATTACGACATAAGGATGTCAGAATCTTTTTTTAAACGGCTGAATATACCTGATCCCGACATCAACCTTGAAGTAGGTTCAGGATCACATGCCAAGCAGGTTGGAACTACAATGATATTTTTCGAAAAGATAATTTTAAGGGAAAAACCCGACTGGGTAGTGGTTGTAGGCGATGTAAATGCCACACTTGCATGCTCTGTAACCGCTAAAAAATTAAATGTGAAAGTTTGCCATATAGAAGCAGGGCTTAGAAGTAACGATATGAGTATGCCTGAAGAGATTAACAGGCTGGTAACCGACCGTATCAGCGATCTGTTGCTTACACCCGACAGACTTTCCGTAAAAAACCTGCTTAATGAAGGAGTGCCTGAAAAAAATATCAAATTTGTCGGCAATATAATGATAGACACCTTAGAGGCTAACAGGCAAACTGCTTCAAAATTGTCAGTTGAAGAAATTATAAATGAAAACAGACTGACAGGCAACAAAATAATAAAAATTCCGGCAGAGATAAATAGTGGCATCCGCAAAAACAGCCCGCTGTTTACCGTAGTTACAATGCACCGTCCGTCAAATGTTGATCATAAAGAGATATTAGAGCCGATCCTGGACTTCTTAATAACTGAAGTTGCCTCAGACATGCCTGTTATATGGCCTCTCCATCCAAGAACCGAAAAAATGCTTAAGAAATTCGATCTATGGGAAAAGGCAGTAAAAAAGCAGAATATGGTGCTATTGCACCCTGTGGGATATCATGAAATGTTGAAGCTGAATATGGAAGCAACATTAGTAATGACCGACAGCGGAGGGCTTCAGGAGGAGTGCTGTGTACTTGGAACTCCATGCCTTACCCTGCGCCGGAATACGGAAAGACCAATTACATTGAAAAAATATGGAGGTGCAAGTGTATTGACCGGTAATGAGATTAAAAAAATCAGAAAAGAGTATAAAAAAGCCCTGCTGACAGGAAAAGTACCCCGAAGGCCTGATCTGTGGGATGGACAAACAGCTAAACGATGCCTTGATGCAATAATAAATTATTGATTTATCCCGGTGTCGGTGTTTATAATAAATTGAAAAACCAACTATTAATCAAAATCTGTCGAATAGAATAAAAACCTAATTGACAGGTTTTATCAAATTATTATATAATGTATAAATATTTATTAACACCAATCTTTGCATTTTTTTTATGCTCGGTTAAAGCTCAGTCCCCTATTGAGCTTTTATTTTCCAACTCTTCATACTTATCGACAGATGAAGCATCTCCTTTATGGTTTTCTGCCAATCAATATGGCAGGATTCTTTCCGGACAAAAATTTTTAAACCTGTCAGTTTTATCGGTAAAAAAAAGTTATTCGGAAGGGAAGGAATCCGGTTTAAACTTTAAGTGGGGCGGTGATTTTGTGGCAGGTTTAAGCAGCAACAGCTATTATCAATTAAACCAGGCATATACAGGAGCCTCATTAAAAGGCTGGGAAATTGCGGCAGGCATGTTCCATGACCCGATACGTTACTCCGGATTGTCAACCACAAACGGTAATGTGGTGAGAAGCGTTAATGCAAGACCATATCCAATGATCCGCATAGCAACAAAAGATTATAAACCATTGCCTTTATTGAATAGTTTTGCATTCTTTAAATGTGAGTATGATGAAGGTATGTTAAATGATAAAAGATATGTTAAAAACACCCATCTTCACCATAAGTCCTTTTTTTTAAAAATATCAGCTACCCGATCGATGGATCTGCATCTTGGCATTGATCATTATGTAATGTGGGGAGGAGTATCGGGAAATGACAAAATCGGCAAAATGCCAAAAAGCTTCAAAGCTTATCTTCGATATATTACAGGAGCATCGGGTGATGAATCTTTCCCTTTAACCGATCAGCTAAATGTTGCAGGTAATCACTTGGGTGCCTATACCTTGGAAATAAGTAAAAAATTTAAATCCATAGAATCCGCATTCTATATTAACCATCTTTTTGAAGACCTTTCAGGAGTTAATCTTCGCAACTGGCCGGACAATCTTATAGGTATATTCATAAAACTAAAAGATCAAAAATTTCTGACTGCTGTTAATTACGAATTTACAAATACCCGTCAGCAGAGTATCTGCGATTCTCTATATTTTTGGGATGAGTCGTCCGAAAAATGGAAAATGAAAGAGTTTGACAACTACTTTTTACACGATGTCTATAAATCAGGATTTACATACCACCGGAGGCTGCTGGGATCTCCCCTGTTCTTCCCTGTCGTTACAGAAGAGGATATAGTTACCAATATACGATCTAACCGGTTTTATGCACATCACATGGGGATATCAGGTATTTTAGGTAACAACTTGATATGGGAAAGTAAGATTACATATATACACCACTTAGGCAAATATTCTAAGCCGTATGATAAACCGAACAAGCAGCTGTCAGCTATTTTTAAGGTAGGATACTCATCTGATCGTCTGCCGGTTAAACTCAGCACTGCAATAGGATTGGACTATGGGAATATGATACGACACAACACCGGCTTTCAATTTTCCGTTTCAAAAGAGATCATTAAATAGCATTATAATAGTTGTTATTTATATTTGTTTTGAATTTATTTGCAACTTAATAAATTTAAAAGAGATGAGCTCTATGCAAAATTATATACGGTTGGTGAAATTTGAACATACAATTTTTGCATTACCGTTTGCACTGATAGGTTTTTTTCTGGCAATCAAATATAACAACTATGAATTTGATCCGGCTTTATTGGGATTGATATTATTATGTATGGTCTTTGCCCGTAATGCTGCCATGAGCTTTAACCGTTACCTTGACAGGCATTTCGACAAGCTTAATCCGCGCACTGCCCTTCGTGAAATACCATCAGGAATATTAAAAGCACGCTCCGTGTTAGCGTTTGTAATCATTAACTCTGTTCTGTTTATTTCAACTACATGGTTTATCAATCCACTCTGCTTTTATCTGTCGCCTGTTGCCCTTTTTGTAATCTTATTTTACAGCTATACCAAAAGATTTACTGCCTTATGCCACTTTGTTTTGAGCATGGGGCTGGCAATTGCTCCTGTCGGGGCATATCTTGCAGTGACAGGCACCTTCGACCGGCCTCCCCTGTTTCTGGCACTGGCAGTTTTTTTCTGGGTAAGTGGTTTTGATATAATATATGCATTGCAGGACGAAGATTTTGATAACGGACAAAACTTAAAATCTATTCCTGCCCTCATCGGTAAACAACATGCTTTGCTTATTGCAAAAATCATCCATGGTTTTTCAGCAATATTCATCATAGGAGTAGCAATAGCTGTTGCAGGCAACTGGCTTCACTGGAGTGCTGTTTTTATTTTTGTGAGCCTGCTCATTTACCAGCATACTCTTGTAAAATCAAACGATTTAAGTAAAGTAAACGTTGCATTTTTTACCATGAACGGAATTGCCAGCATTATATACGGAGCCCTTGTTATTACCGCTTTTTATATATAATCAATCTTTTATTCTCGTACGGGTAACCTGTTTGTTTATTTTATAAGTAAATCCGACATTTATAAACTCTCTTAACTGCAGTTTTGGTTTTTCGCCAATCTTAACATCATTTGCATCATAAATCGGGAACAATACATCTTCGTCATAAATAAGATGAATCATCACCCTCAAATTTATATGATCCGTAAGCTGCATTACTACCATATTTTCCCAGTTGATATCAAGATTTCCAAATGGTTGCTTATAGTTTATAAACATTTTATATTTAGTTTCATAAGAAATATCAGAAGTAATATCCTTCCTCAACCTGAGATCTGCATTTAAACCGGGCTCCCAAAAGCCTCTCTTGTCGGGAGCAATTCCAAAATTTGTCTGATCAATCTTTACCGTATCTTTAACAAAGACATTTTTAAGTGTCAATGGTGAAATAAATAGTGAGAAATCTTTATTGGGTTTATAATCAAGACCTATTTTAAAAAAAGTACGTGCCGGAGCCATAAATGCAGATATAGGGTCGGGATTAATTGATTTGGGATATTTATAACCGTTAAAAAACTGAGTTTCATAGTTGAGCTCAGAACTATAATACCACTTTTTAAAGGCACTTAATCCAAACCTGGAGGTTATCTCAAATTTATCATCATTCTTCTGAAGTTCAGCTTCAGACCCCCCCGGCCTTATCCATCCATTCCTGATCTCTCCTGAATTTTCCCATTTCACTTTATTGTCACCGCTGGAATAATTGGCAAATCCCTTTAATATGATCAACAAAGAGAGTGCGCTCTCCCCACCCTTTTTCCAGTTTTCAAGATAAGTTTGAGAAAATCCGACGGTTCCATCCCCTCCGATTCGCCAGGGAGTAAGAACCCTGTATTTTGCATCTACTCCTGTTAAGCCCGACACTGCCCTGTTAAGGGATGTAAAGTCAAACTCTTTTGTCTGTTTGGGTTTAAACCGGCTGATAGTAACACCATCGTCAATAAGCATCTGAATATAACGATTGTTCAGATTTTTCACAGCCACCCGCAATGAATCATTCTGCTCATTTTTTAACCATACCCTGGAAAAATATTGATTCCGGTTATTTAATAAAATAGATGATTCATCTCCAACAAGATTTGTCATATAAATACGGGTAGTATCAATAAAATCTGAGTATTCTGCAAGTTTTTCAATAATAATTGCTATTGAATCGTTAACTGCTGATACAACAGAGTCATTATAATTCTTAAGAACATTGTAATTATTGATACTTATGGAGTCAATCAGATAATTCTTGGTTAAATCATACTCCTGCTCAAACATTTTCTGCCTGTAATTCTCAATTATCGAATCACGATATGCCCATATAACCGAATCGTTATACTCCACTCTTTTTTGCTCAATAAATACCTCTCTTAAACTGTCAAGTTTTTGCAAACGCATAAAATCCAAAGGTGACCCCAATAATGAGTCGGGAATAACCTCAAATGATTTAAGACTATCGGGAAGTGTAAATAACTTCTTGTCAAACAATAACTTACCTTGCCCCGGCGGAATAACCCCTGCCTTCTCTTCTATACCTGTCACCATATGAAGTGGCACAGTTATCTCATCTTCCAAAAATTTATGCCTCAATCTGCTTTGAAGCTGATCAAGATCGTGATTAAGCATGGTAAAGGGATAATAGCCGGAAACAGACAAACTATCGGAAACATATTCGGGCAACCTGTAAACAAATTGCTTGCCGGGCTCTTCAAGAGCATCGTGTATATTTCCCAAAATTGTGTCTAAAGGCTGCTTCCTGATAAAATTGATCATCCCGGTCACAGATTCACCTGTTACAGGCTGAACAACATGCCAGGTGGTATCTTTATAAAAATATCTTTCAAGTACACCTATTCCAAGGTCAATTAGATGCTGATAGTTTTCCTCCTCATCTAACTGCTGAGCAACAGTTATTGTAAAAATATTACAAAATGAGATAAGGAGTATACAAAAAATCTTTATTTTTCTTGATTGCATATCTGTTTTTTTTAAAATCCCTATATAAAAAACGTAAAATTAATACTTATCTTATTATCAGGGATAAATTTAACTTTTAAATAATAATTGATAAATAAATTTCAATTCTCTTTACTTTTTAATTTTAATTTTTACTTTTGTTCTTGTATCTTTTTAGTTAATGCTAATTTGGCAAAAATATTAAAGATAAATCATGAAGTTATTTAATGCATATATCGTTGTCCTTCTAGTGGTTGTCGTCGGTACTGCCGGGGAAGGTTAATTTTATATGCTTACAGGAGATATTTAAAGCCTTTCCCAAAACCGGGAAAGGCTTTTTTTTTAATTAATAAAAAATAAATAATATGCATATCCCATTAAGAAGTGACACAACAACGCAAGGCCGGAGAATGGCCGGCGCAAGAAGTCTCTGGCGTGCCAACGGAATGAAAGAAGAGCATTTTGGCAAGCCTGTTATTGCAATAGTCAACTCATTCACCCAGTTTGTCCCCGGGCATACCCATCTCCATGATATAGGTCAATATATCAAAGGCTTGATTGAACAAAAGGGTTATTTTGCCGCCGAATTCAATACCATTGCAATTGATGACGGTATTGCCATGGGGCACGACGGAATGCTCTATTCCCTTCCCTCAAGAGATATCATTGCCGACAGTGTAGAGTATATGTGCAACAGCCACAGGGCTGACGCAATGATATGCATTTCCAATTGCGATAAAATAACACCCGGCATGCTGATGGCGGCAATGAGGCTTAATATTCCTGCAATTTTTGTTTCAGGCGGGCCGATGGAAGCAGGCAAATCAGAAAAAAAAGATCTTGACTTGATTGATGCAATGGTGATGGCTGCCGATAAATCTGTTTCAGATGAAGAGCTTGCTGCAGTAGAGCAAAGTGCATGTCCCACCTGCGGCTCCTGTTCAGGCATGTTCACTGCCAACTCTATGAATTGTCTTGCAGAAGCAATCGGATTGGCACTTCCCGGCAATGGTACAATCGTAGCTACACATATCAACAGGAAAAAGTTATTTGAAGAAGCCGTAGGCAAAATTATCTCTGCAGTAAACAGCTACTATTATGAAGGAGATGAATCTGTGCTTCCCCGCAATATTGCATCCAGAGAGGCATTCCTTAATGCAATGAAACTTGATATTGCAATGGGAGGATCCACAAATACTGTACTCCACCTTCTGGCAATTGCTTATGAAGCAGAAGTTGACTTTTCCATGAAGGATATTGATATACTTTCAAAAAAGACTCCCAACCTTTGTAAAGTGTCGCCAAGCTCACACTATCACGTTCAGGATGTAAACAGGGCAGGAGGAATACTCTCTATTATGGGTGAACTCGAAAAAGGAGGGCTTCTTGATACTTCGGTAAAACGAATTGATGGTAAAACACTTATGGAAGCTATTAATGAATATGACATAATGAGGGATACCGCTATAGAAGATGCTAAAATCAAATTTCTTTCATCACCGGGAGACGGATCAAGAAATCTGGTTATGGCTTCTCAAAACAATTACTACGCCAGTCCGGATAAAGACAGAGCCGGAGGCTGTATAAGAGATATTGAACATGCCTATAACAGAGATGGCGGACTTGCTGTTTTATATGGCAATATAGCTGAAAACGGATGTATTGTAAAAACAGCCGGTGTTGACCCTTCCATTCTTAAATTTACGGGAACAGCCAAAGTATTTAACTCACAAGAAGATGCAGTAAATGGCATTCTGGGCGACTCTGTTCAGAAAGGAGATGTTGTGGTTATCAGGTATGAAGGGCCAAAAGGTGGTCCGGGAATGCAGGAGATGCTCTACCCCACCTCTTATCTTAAAGCAATGCAACTTGATAAAGAGTGTGCGTTAATAACCGATGGAAGGTTCTCAGGTGGCACTTCCGGGCTTTCAATAGGCCATGTATCACCCGAAGCTGCAGCGGGAGGCAATATCGGACTGATAGAAAACAACGATAAAATAGAAATCGATATTCCCAACAGGTCTATAAACCTGCTCGTCTCAGAAAAGGTGTTAAAAGAAAGAAGGAGAACAGAAGAAGGCAAAGGTATAAATGCATTTACCCCAGGAGTGAGAAAAAGAATGGTGTCCAAATCGCTGCGTGCATACGCCTCAATGGTCTCTTCAGCAGACAAGGGAGCAATTCGAATAATTTAAATTTATATAATCTTAATCATATGACGTCAAAAAAAATTACAGGTTCACAAGCAATTATACAATCATTGCTTGAAGAGGGAGTCGATACAATTTTCGGATACCCGGGAGGAGCAATAATGCCGGTTTATGATGCTCTTTATGATCACCACAACAGTATGAAGCACATACTTACACGCCACGAACAGGGTGCAGTGCATGCTGCCGACGGATATGCAAGGGTGACAGGAAAACCCGGGGTCTGTTTTGCAACGTCAGGACCGGGAGCAACTAATCTTATAACCGGCATAGCTAATGCAATGCTCGATTCAATTCCTTTGGTTTGTATCGTCGGGCAGGTAGCTTCACCGCTCTTAGGCTCAGATGCTTTCCAGGAATCTGATATGGTGGGTATCTCCATGCCTGTTACAAAATGGAATTATCAAATAACATTTCCGGAAGAGATACCCGAAACAGTAGCACAAGCCTTTTATATAGCCAGGTCAGGCCGGCCGGGCCCTGTGCTTCTTGACCTGACTAAGGATGCTCAGTTTGGAATGCTGGAGTTTAATTATAAAAAATGTAAAAAGATAAGAAGCTATGTCCCTGAATTTCCAATAGACCCATTTAAAATAAAAGATGCAGCCGAACTGATAGATGCTGCTCAAAAACCTTTGCTTCTATTTGGACAAGGTATTATAATAGGTCAGGCAGAGGCTGAATTAAAAACATTTATTGAAAAAACAGGAATTCCGGCAGCATGGACACTTCTTGGACTTTCCGCACTGCCTTCAGACCATCCGCTGAATGTTGGAATGCTTGGAATGCACGGCAATTACGGGCCCAACCTGCTAACAAATGAGGCTGACCTGATAATAGCAGTAGGAATGCGCTTCGACGACAGGGTAACGGGAAATGTTCAGGAATATGCCAAGAATGCAAAAATAATACATATGGAGATCGACCCGGCAGAAATAAATAAGATAATAAAAGCTGATATTGCTGTTTTGGGTGATGCAAAAAAATCACTGAAAATGTTGATCGATAATGTTAAGGAAAAAAGCCACGAAGAGTGGATAGGCCGTTTTAATGAATGTAAAGAAATTGAGCAAAACAAAATTATAAATAAAGACCTTTACCCTAAAAAACCGGGGCTTACCATGGGAGAGGCAGTACGTATCGTAAATGAAAAAACAGACCAGGAAGCTATCCTCGTAACCGATGTAGGCCAGCACCAGATGATAGCATCAAGATATTTCAAATTAAAACATCCAAGAAGTTTTGTCACTTCAGGAGGTCTCGGCACAATGGGATTTGGCCTTCCTGCCGGTTTGGGAGCACAAATTGGAGCACCTCACCGCAAAGTAGTAATTTTTACCGGCGACGGAGGATTTCAAATGACTATCCAGGAATTGGGTACGATTGCACAAAATAAATTGCCGGTGAAAATCATATTGCTTAACAATCACTTCTTAGGTATGGTAAGGCAGTGGCAACAGCTCTTTTTTGAAAAAAGATACTCATTTACAGAATTGGAAAATCCTGATTTTATAACAATTGCAAAAGGATTTGGAATTGAAGGAAGCAAAGTAGAACAAAGAGAGCAACTGGATGCCGGCATACAAACAATGATAGATCATGACGGTCCATACCTGCTTGAAGTTACTATCGAAAAGGAGGATAATGTATTTCCGATGGTGCCCGCAGGTGCATCAGTATCAGATATTATGCTGGAACCCTGAAAAATATTGGCCACAATAAATAATTACTTACAAAATGAAACAAGAATATATTATAACAGTTTACTCTGAAAATCACATCGGTCTGTTAACGAGAATTACCATAGCATTTACCAGAAGAAAAATTAATATCGAAAGCTTAACGGTTTCAGAATCTGCAATCCCCGGTGTGTATAAGTTTACAATAGTAATAAACGCAACAGCCGATTTGGTAAAAAAAGTTGTAGGGCAAATAGATAAACAGATAGATGTGCTAAAAGCATTTTATCATACCAACGATGAAATGATATATCAGGAGGTTGCTCTGTATAAAGTACCCACAGAAGCTCTTTATGAAAACAGCACTATTGAAGCGGTAGTGCGTAACTCAGGAGCCCGGATCCTTGAAATTACACGTGAATATACCATTATCGAAAAAACCGGGCATAAAGAGGAGACTCAGGCACTATTTGAAAAACTGAACAAATCAAGAGTACTCCAGTTCATAAGATCAGGCAGAGTGGCTCTCACCAGAGATCCGATAGAAAGATTGTCTGAATTTTTAAAAGAGAGAGATGCATTGCTTGATAGCATAGATTAACAGCCGTTCTATTTAATTAACTTTCATTATGCAATGAAAACTTAATAAAATTAATATTTTTGTATATATTATCAGCTAATAACTTTCAATTTAAAAATTATAAAAAATTATGGCACAAATTGACTTTGGCGGAGTTAACGAAAAAGTCGTCCTTCGCAAAGAATTTCCAATGGAAAAAGCACAGGAAGTGCTAAAAAATGAAAAAATAGCAATTATTGGTTATGGTGTGCAAGGACCTGCTCAGGCCCTTAACCTGAAAGATAATGGTTTTAATGTGATTATCGGGCAGGCGCCTGAATTTAAAGAAGACTGGGACAAAGCTATCCGTGATGGGTTTATTCCCGGTGAAACTCTTTTTCCTGTTGAGGAAGCTGCAAAAAAAGGAACTGTTATTCAATATCTTGTATCTGATGCTGCACAACGTATATTGTGGCCGGCAATAAAAAATTGTCTGAATGAAGGTGACGCCCTTTATTTCTCACATGGTTTTTCAATTACTTATAAAGAGCAGACGGGTGTGGTGCCTCCTGCCAATGTTGATGTCATCATGGTAGCTCCAAAAGGATCCGGAGCAAGCGTACGGACCAACTTCCTGGCAGGAAACGGGATTAATTCAAGTTATGCCATATTCCAGGACTATACCGGGAAAGCAGAAGAGCGAACAATAGCTTTGGGCATTGCCATTGGTTCGGGTTATCTCTTTCCTACTACCTTCGAAAAAGAGGTATACTCAGATCTTACAGGCGAAAGAGGCGTCCTGATGGGAGCACTGGCAGGAATTATTGAAGCACAGTATGAAGTATTACGTAACAATGGACACAGTCCTTCAGAAGCATTTAATGAAACTGTCGAAGAGCTTACACAAAGCCTTATCCGGCTTGTTGACCAAAATGGAATGGACTGGATGTACAGTAACTGCAGTGCTACTGCCCAAAGAGGGGCACTCGACTGGAGACATAAGTTCAGAGAAACTACCCTGCCTCTGTTTAATAACCTGTATGAAAGTGTAAAAACAGGAGTGGAAACTAAAAGAGTGCTTGACTCTTTAAGCAGTGCCGATTATAGAAAAAATCTTAATGCAGAGCTGAAAGAGATGAGAGAATCAGAATTATGGCAAGCCGGCGCGGCAGTCCGTAAACTCAGACCCGGTTCATAATTTTTAAAAAATATCATTAAAAGCCTGTTCTGAACGGAACAGGCTTTTAATTTATCAGACAATGCACACGGCATCTGATGTACCGGAAGAAATAGATATAAATATTTTATCCGCCAAACTGATTTATTGTAACATCACTTAGCAGTAAATCAATCAAATTATTACATTCGCCTTAAATTTTATTAAATATAATGAGATCTTTAAAATTTCTTTTAATAATTTTTGCCCTGTCTCCCATTATTGGCAAATCACAAATATTTGACTATTTAATAAATTTTGAAGGCATTGGCGACAACAGGGAATACCACAGCCAAAAAGCTTTATCGCAAACTATATTAGGATCCAGAGGAGCTTTTGAAGCAGGATTGAAAATTGACAACCATAAGATAAGAGCAGGGTTAAACCATCTGCTGGAATTTGGCAGTGATATTGATTTCCATAAACCTAAACTCACTCTTTATTATCAATATAACGATAAAATTAAACAATTTAAATTTGGTGCTTTCCCGCGCCGGAACACTATTAACTTTCCATTAGCAATCCTAACCGATACATTACTCTATTACCGCCCGAATATTGAAGGACTTTATGGTCAAATAGCCTGGCCATGGGGGCACCAGGCAGGTTTTGTTGATTGGGTCAGCAGACAAACTGCTATAAACAGAGAAAACTTCATGGCCGGTCTTTCCGGTGAAGTTTTTCATAAATATTTATTCATGGAAAACTATATGCTCCTTTTCCACGACGCAAAAGCAGCCATTCATATTCCCGGTGACCATATCAAAGACTATTTTGGATATTTGATAACCGGAGGTATCCGAACTTTTAACAATGACCGGTTCACGGGATACATGAAAGCGGGAGTTCTGGGTTCTTTATTCCGTGAACGAAGTGTTACAAACGGTTTTATATATCAAAACAGCTTTTATGCAGAGGTAAAAGGTAAGCTGAAAAATTATGGAATCAATTCGACTTTACATACAGGTGGAAGCCACCGGTTTGCTTATGGCGATAAGTTTTACGGAACAAAAAATTACTGGCGAACCGACCTGATATGGTACTTTATAAATCATCCGAAAATAAAAGGAACTTTCAACTTGTCATTTCATCTGATTGAGTGGAATTGCCTTGACCAGCAACAACAAATGTCCATTATCTATATTTTTGAAAAGAAACAGTAACCACCCGGCAAGCTTTTTCAAAAATAACTCAAAAAAACTATACAACATAACCCCGGAGATCATACTCATCAGCATCTGTAATTGTAACCCTGTAAAACTTTCCAACTTCCAGTTTACGATCAGCCGGCACAAACACCTCTCCATCAACTTCAGGCGAATCAAACTCAGTCCTGCCAATATAATGGTTCCCTTCCCTGCGATCTATTATAACTTTAAAAGTTTCTCCTGTTTTCCGGCGGTTTAAATCTAAAGAAACACCTCTTTGTATCTCCATCAGCTCCTCTGCCCTTGCATACTTTATCTTATCGGGAATATCATCCTTATATTTTTTTGCAGCATAAGTGCCCTCCTCATGTGAGTAGGTAAAAACACCTAACTTTTCAAACCCCGATTCCCTTACAAACTGTTTTAACTCATTGAAATCATCTTCTGTTTCTCCCGGAAATCCGACCATCATGGTTGTTCTTAAAGCAACACCCGGTATTTTATTCCTTAAATTTTTTATCAATAACTCAGTCTCTTTACGAGTAACCTTTCTCAGCATAGGCAAAAGCAGGGAATCTGAAATATGCTGTAAAGGTATATCCAGATAGCGGCAGATTTTTGAATTGTCTCTTACACTTTCTATCAGATTTTCAGGAATTTCCGAAGGATACAAATAGTGTAACCTTATCCACTCAATCCGGTCAATTCCCGAAATCTCTTCTATAAGATCAGATAACCGGCTGACGCCATATATATCATATCCGTAATTTGACAAATCCTGCGCTATCAGCAGTAGTTCGCGAACTCCATTATTTGCAAGAAACTCTGCTTCAGCAATAAGCTTTTCGATAGGAATAGATTTATACCGCCCCGTTATATGCGGAATTGCACAAAATGCACAAAAACGATTACAACCTTCGGAAATTTTCAAATATGCATAATGAGATGGTGTGGTAATCACTCTTTCATGCAGATATTCCGGGCAAAAAGTTATATTAAGTTCCGAAGTGATGGCTTTTATATCAAATTTACCAAAGTATTTGTCGACCTCAGGAATTTCTTTTTCCAATTCTTTTTTATATCTCTCGGATAAACAACCCATTACATAAAGTCTTCCTATTTCTCCACGTGATTTTGCATCAACATAATCTAGAATAATATCTATAGATTCTTGTTTGGCATCTTGAATAAAACCACATGTATTAATGATTACTATATCAAAGTCCTTTCTTTCAGAATCATGAAAAACTTTTATTTTTCCTCTTTTCAGCTGTCCGAGAAGAACTTCCGAATCAACCAGGTTCTTCGAACAACCCATCGTTATAATATTAACTTTTAAAACCGGTTCTCTCTTTTTTAAAAATAAGCAATCCACTATACCTTTTTTTCATTATTGTTTTTGCAAAATAAACACTTTTTATTCACACGTGAATAGTATCTGCTACTTTGAAATCATTAATTACTTTCTTACTTTTGGCGATCAAAAAATCATAAAAATATGAAGAGTGTTGCAGCAATATTTATATTGATAACAGTATTTTACATAAACATTCCGGCTCAGCCAAATTACCCGGGCGCCCACCGGCAGCCAAAATTGGTGGTGGGGCTGATAGTTGAAAATATGCGTCCTGATTATATTCAAAGATATTGGGACAAGTTTGGCAATGACGGCTTCAGAAAACTGTATACGCAGGGAGCAGTGCACTCCAATATCAATATGACACAGCATATTCAAAGTTATGCAACAGGCACAGCAACTCTCTTTACAGGTGTACATCCGTCGGTACACGGTATAATAGGAAAAACCTGGTATGACAGGTTTAAAGGCAAAGAGGCTGAATGCACTTCTGATGATTATTACTTTACTGTTGGTGCTGACGGGGAATGGGGAAACGCTTCTGCCAGAAAACTTCTTTCAAATACAATATCGGATAACCTGAAAATTTTTACCGGGGGTAAAGCTTACGTTTACAGTGTTGCCATGAACAGGGAGACAGCAATATTCTCTGCAGGGCACTCTGCTGACGGAGCTTACTGGCTGGATCCGGTATCCGGAAGAATGATTTCAAGTTCATTTTATGTAAATACTTTCCCTGAATGGATCAGGGATTTTAATGTTGTAAATTATCCAAAAATATATAGCACCCGTAACTGGGTTACTCTGCTTACTGAAAGAGAGTATACGGAAAGTGTTGCAGATAATTACCTGTTTGAAAAAGGATATTTCGGAAAGTATAAAACTTTCCCCCACAAACTGGGACAATACACACGCTTGACAAAAGACTTTAATCCCCTGAAAACAACTCCATATGCTAACCTTATAATAAAAGACTTTGCCATAAAGCTTCTGGAAAATGAACCTGTGGGCGAAGATGATATAACCGACTTTATCACTTTTGCATTTTCGTCGATGGATTACGAATATGGGTCGTTCGGACCGGTATCGCTTGAAATGCAGGATTCATACCTTCATTTAGATAAGTATATTGGAGAGTTAATAACATTTATTGAAAACAGATACGGGAAAAATAATGTGCTTTTTTATCTGACGTCTAATACATCAGCCTCCTATCCGGTTGACTATCTGAAAGAAGAATTTAAGCTTCCGGTTGATTATTTTTCTCCGGAAAATGCCATTGCCCTGCTGACATCTTTTTTAAATATAACATACGGGCAGGATAAATGGATTGAATATTACGATGAAGCCCAAATATATCTGAATCACAATCTGATAAAAAAGAACAATATAAGTCTGGCTGAAATAGGGAATGAAACATCAAGCTTTTTCAACCAGTTCGAAGGTGTTCAGTTGTCGCTGACAAAAGACCAGGCAGGAGCGGGAGATGCCTCAACAGGCCCTTTGTCGGCTATAATCCAATCATACTTTAAAAATCGGTCAGGCGATATTTTCTATATATTGAAAGAGGGGTGGCAACCATCATATAAATATAAAAAAATCAACTATACTGACCAATCGCATATTCCTCTGGTCTTTTATGGCCCGGAAATAAAACCTCAGATTATTAAAGAAAAAAATAATGCAATTGATATATTACCGACATTATGTGATTTTATCAATATACCTTATCCTGATAAATGTCAGGGAAGTTCAATAAATTTTATAAAATAAACAGCTACTTTTTCGAAGATCCGGATATCGGTTTTTTTAAACTGATACTATCCTTCTTTTTTTCCAAAGCATTTTCTACAACTATTTTACTGCCCGAATTAGATTGAAGATGTAAATTGACTGAAATAACGGTATCTTTTTTCAATTCAAATTTTGTTGAAAAAGTTTCAAAACCGGACTTGGAAATTATCAGGCTGATATTTCCGGAATTTAATAATAATCTATAATAGCCGTTATTATTGGAAATAGTACCGATCCCTGAATTTTTTTCAAAAACCGATACATTTTCTACACTACGGTCGGTACCTGAATTGGTAATATAACCTGATATGGAATAAAATTGTGCATTTATGAAATTTGGAATTATAAAAAATATAATCAGTGGCAAAAAATAAATTACTGCTCTCATATCTTAATTAAATATTAATTATTAATAGTATTGGCTATATTATATAGACGTTTAAAGATGCTAAAAGGTTGCCGGGATTTAATTTTTTTTTTAAAAATCCTGAATTAGACAAATCAATTGTGCCAAATAATTTGCTGTATATGTTATATATCATATTTTATCTGATTAAACAGCTCTTTTTTATATTATTTATATTTAGTCTGATTTACAATACAAAAAGCATGTTTAAGAACACCCACGTTGTATGCCAATATCTTCGGTTATTAGAATTCTACTATATATTTTTATGGCCGAATAATTAATAATCATTAAAATATTTAAATTCTATCTATGGATTCTATAAAATCTTTAATTAAGGATCTGGCCGATCAATATGGAAGAAACAGGGAAAGCCTTCTTCCGGTAATGCAGGGTTTGGTCAAACAGGAGAATTATCTGTCCGAATACTCAATGGTTGAAATTGCCAGGGAAATGGATATTCCGGCAGCTGAGGTATTTGGTACAGCCACTTTCTACTCTTTTTTGGAAACTAAACCTGTTGGCAAGTTTACCATCAGGATTTGTAAAACTATAACCTGTGCCATGAAAGGTAAAAATCAGTTACTTTTCGCCATTCAGGATATGCTGAAGATTAAAGTTGGTGAAACCACTCCTGATAAAAAGTTCACTCTTTTAGAAACAAACTGTCTCGGATGGTGTCATAAAGCTCCGGCAATACTTATTAACGATGAGGTGTTTACCGAGGTTACCCCTGAAAAAATCAGAGAGATATTAACTAATTATATGAAACAGGCATAACTAATGCAAGTTACATATGGTACTTATGAAAATAATTATTTTTAATCATATGAACAACAAATAAAAAAACTATGGCATACTCATATCAGCTAAAAAGGGCAGATTTCATTTTCAAAAATGAAAATGAATGGGAACAGGTACTCTCTGCTACAATCAAAAAGAAACCTGAAGAGATCATTAATGAGCTTATTAGTTCTGAATTGAAAGGCCGTGGTGGAGCAGGATTCCCGACGGGACTCAAATGGAAGCTCACTGCAGAATCAAAAGCCCCGAAAAAATATGTTATCTGTAATGCAGATGAAGGAGAACCGGGAACATTCAAAGATCGTGAAATTCTTTCCAAAGTTCCATACAAAGTGCTTACTGCTATGGCAGTATGTGCCTACATAACAGGTAGTAAAGAAGGATATATTTATCTCAGAGGAGAGTATAAATTTCTTCAGGAGGAGCTTGAGAAAGCAATAAAGGAGTTCCAGTACTACTGTAAAGAGATAAATCTTGATTTCAATGTTGAAATTTTCATGGGCAGCGGTGCCTATATTTGTGGCGAAGAGACTGCCTTGATGGAATCTATGGAAGGAAGGCGCGGTGAACCCAGAAATAAACCACCCTACCCGACTCAGATAGGTTACATGGGAATGCCAACTGTGGTAAATAATGTTGAAACATTAGCCCATACCTTTACCATTTTCAAATATGGGGCTAAAAAGTTTTATGATCTGGGAGTTCAATATTCAAGAGGAACGAAATTGTTCACTGTTTCGGGTGATACACCGAAACCCGGAATATATGAACTTGAACTTGGAATGAGCCTTCAGGATTTCGTATATGAATTTGGAGATGGAGACACAAAGGCTGTCCAGGTAGGCGGAGCATCAGGCTTTTTGGTTCCCCGTAAAAAATTCAGCGACACAGCAATCGGATATGAAGGCAAGCTTGTTGGAATATCACTGCCGACAGGTGGATCAATGATGCTTTTTAACAGTTCAAGATCAATGTTTAATGTACTTGATAACTATTTGGAATTTTTCAGAGAAGAATCTTGCGGACAATGCACTCCGTGCAGAGTGGGATGTCAGCAACTGATACTCGGCATAAAAGCTGTAAAAGCAGGAAAAAAACCGGCATCTTATCTTGACAAGCTGTTAAAACTTACTGAAACAATGCAGCTCACTGCTAAATGCGGACTCGGACAATCTGTTGCAAACTCCTTCTCGTCTATTGTCGAGAATTTCCGCGAAGAGATGATCTATTAATCATAATAAAACTTAACAATGGCTAAAAAAATAAATATTACCATAAACGGATTGCCTGTGAGCGTTGAACAAGGCAAAACTATTCTGGAAGCTGCGGAGCTGCAAGGAATAAAAATACCTACTCTCTGTTATCATAAAGATTTGTGCGTAGCAGGAAATTGCCGGGTTTGTGTTGTGGAAGTGGTAGGGCAAAAAAGACTTTCGGCATCATGTGCCGTACCTTGTGAAGAGGGCATGGAGATCCTTACAAACAGCTTGAAAGTAAGAAATTCCAGAAAACATATTATTGAGCTTCTCCTGTCTGAACATAATGCCGACTGTACAAAATGTTACAGAAATGGTAATTGTGAATTGCAGGTATTGGCATCGGAATATAAAATAATGACTCAGGACTTCATAGAACTGGCACCTTTGAAAAATTACTCAATTGATATGTTTTCACCGTCAATCATGAAAGATGACAGTAAATGTATCCGCTGCCAGCGATGTGTAAGAACCTGTGCCGAACTTCAAGGGGTAAATGCCCTTACCGTTGCCTATAAGGGTGACAAAATGAAGATCTCCACATTCTTAGAAAAATCGATGAATGATGTGGTTTGCACAAATTGCGGTCAATGTATTATTCACTGCCCGACAGGAGCTTTGGTTGAAAAAAATTATATAGAGGATGTATGGGAAGCTATTGCTGATCCTACAAAACATGTAATTGTGCAAACTGCCCCGGCTGTACGTGTCGGAATAGGCGAAGAGTTTGGCCATGAACCGGGAGAAGCACTCACAGGCAAAATGGTTGCTGCTTTAAAAAGATTGGGATTCGATTCTGTGCTTGATACTGATTTTACAGCCGACCTCACAATCATCGAAGAAGGTACGGAACTTCTTACAAGATTGAAAAAAGCTTTGGTCGACAAAGATAAAAATGTTAAGCTCCCAATGGCAACATCCTGCTCTCCGGGCTGGATAAAATATATTGAACATCTTTATCCTGAATACTTAGATAACCTGTCAACATGCAAATCACCCCAGCAAATGTTTGGAGCGCTTGCAAAAACATACTATGCAAAAGCCCGAAAATTAGATCCTGAAAAAATAGTATCAGTTTCAATAATGCCATGCACTGCAAAAAAATATGAGGCATACCGGCCGGAAATGCACGACAGTGGCTACAGAGATGTAGATTATGTACTTACAACTCGTGAATTGGCAATTATGATAAAACAGGCCGGCCTCGATTTTCATAAACTTTCTGAATCAAAATATGACAGGTTAATGGGTGAGTCAACAGGTGCAGGTGTAATCTTCGGAGCAACCGGAGGTGTTATGGAAGCTGCACTTAGAACAGCATATGAATTAGTTACCGGCCGTGAGGTACCTTTCGAAAACCTTAACATTACACCGGTGAGAGGTATGGAAGGAGTAAGAAAGGCATCTATAAAAATTGAAGATCCTTTGAAAGAGTGGGCTTTTCTTGATGGCGTAGAATTAAAATGTGCTGTTGCTCATGGCCTCATTAATGCTAAAAAAGTTATGGATTCAGTTAAAGCGGGAAAGGCGGATTTCCATTTCATAGAAATTATGGCTTGTCCCGGCGGATGTCTGGGAGGCGGAGGCCAGCCTATTCCGACAAACCCGGAAATAAGGCTGAAGCGTGCAGAAGCAATTTATGCTGAAGATGCAGGGCTTCCTTTAAGAAAATCTCATGATAATCCGGAAATTCATAAACTTTATGACGACTTCCTGAAAAAACCATTGGGAGAATTATCACATCAACTGTTGCATACTACCTACACTAAGCGTGATAGATTTTAAACAATCGTTTAAACAATTTAAATCCCGGAACAAAATTGACTGTCCCGGGATTTTTTTTAATAATCAATCCCTTTTTTGATATTAAGCCACCTACTGTTTCCCAAATGTACCAATAATGTCCCAAATTGGTACAAAATATTTTAACTAAATACAGCTTAGAGACTGACTATTACATATATACTGTTTTTGGTTTACTCTTTGCATTATAATAGCTAATCGTATGAGAAAAATATTTTGGGAAGATAGATTATACTTTAATATTACATTTAAGTAATATTATTATTTGGTTTTTAAAAGGGCTAAAAAGGGGATCTTAAATTAAGTATCCCCTTTTTTTATTTAAATTTTTTCTATATTCAGCCAGGCAAATTTCATAATAATTATTGATTTTTATTCCATAACTCATATTGGAATTAATTCATACACTTTTATGACTTTTTACACTATAATATCTTTAAATTATAATCAGATGAATAAGTTTTTATTAGTATTGTTATTCTGCTTACCGGTATCCCTGTTTTCGCAGGAATTTAATGTAATCTCCTATAACATAAGATTAAACACCAGTCATGACGGTGAAAATGCCTGGCCCAACAGATCAAAGATGGTTTCAGGGCTTCTCAGATTCCATGATGCAGACATCTTCGGCCTCCAGGAAGCTCTTTACGAGCAAATTGAAGATCTGGAAAATGACCTTAAAGATTTTGCACGAATCGGGGTAGGCAGAGATGACGGTAAAAAAGGTGGTGAATTTTGTCCTGTTTTTTATAAGCCTTCAAAGCTTATCTTACTTGAAGATGGAAATTTCTGGTTATCAGAAACACCCGAAAAACCCGGGCTGGGCTGGGATGCTGCCTGCAACCGGTTAGTAACATGGGGGCTTTTTCAATCAAAAGTTACCGGAAAACAATTTTTGGTGCTTAACACCCACCTTGACCACAAAGGAACAGAAGCAAGAAAAAATTCTGCTATTCTGATAAAAGAGAGGATTAAAGAGATGACCTATAACAAAGATCTTCCGGTAATTCTTACCGGGGATTTCAACCTTACCCCTGACGAGGAGCCCATTTTGCTGATAAAAAACTTCCTTAAAGACAGCAGGGAAATTTCATATGAACCTCCTTACGGTCCGGAAGGAACCTTTAACAGATTTAAAATTGATTCTGACTTAGAAAAACGAATTGATTATATTTTTATTAACAGGAAGGTTAAAATTCTTAAATATGCTACTCTTACAGATATGAAAAACAAACGCTTCCCTTCAGACCATCTACCCGTTTTTGTAAAATTGCGTTTAAACTGAAAGATTCTCTTAATGTTAAATTCATATTGAAAAATTAGTGTCATTTACAATAATTTTCCTAAAATTATTTAATGATATTTGTAGAGAAAGCATAAAAAATTCAAATTTAAAATAAAGCAAATGTTTAAAATTCAAACGTTAAATAAAATTGATCCCGACGGCCTGAGCCTGTTTCCATTGGACGAATATGAAATTGCCAGTGAAATTCCAAATCCTGATGCAATAGTACTAAGAAGCTTTAAGATGCACGACATGGAGCTTCCGGCATCTTTAAAAGCAGTGGCACGTGCAGGTGCAGGAGTTAACAATATCCCGATAAGCAAATGTACGGAAAAAGGAATAGTTGTCTTTAATACTCCCGGAGCAAATGCAAACGGTGTAAAAGAGCTGGTCATTGCAGGTTTACTTCTTGCATCAAGAGATATAACAGATGCGGTTGTCTGGGCCAAAAGCCTTATCGGAAAAGGAGATGAAGTGCCGGCCTTGGTGGAAAAGGGAAAAACAACCTTTGCAGGACAGGAAATCCAAGGTAAAACACTTGCAGTAATCGGGCTGGGATCTATTGGAGTGCTCGTTGCTAATGCAGCCTATGCATTAGGAATGAAGGTTATCGGATACGATCCGTATATGTCGGTCAAGCAAGCTTTACAGCTGAGCAATCAGGTTAAGTGGGTAGAAGGTATTCAGGCAATACTCGGTCAGGCAGATTATGTTACCCTTAACATTCCATTAAATTCCGATACAAAAGGTTACATTAACAAAGAAAAATTCGGAATGATGAAAAAAGGGGTGCGTCTCTTAAATTTTGCAAGAGGCGGGCTGGTTAATACATCAGACTTAAAAGAAGCAATTGCCGGCGGTAAAGTAGCACGGTATATCAATGATTTCCCGGATGATGAAACTCTGCAAATACCCAATGTAATTTCAATACCTCACTTAGGTGCTTCAACAAAAGAATCTGAAACCAACTGTGCAATAATGGCAGTTAATCAGGTTAAAGACTTTTTGGAAGAAGGCACAATAAAAAATTCGGTTAATTTCCCTGAAGCATCAATGGAGTGTAACGGCGGTACAAGAATTCTGATAGCCAATAAAAATATTCCCAATATGGTAAGTCAGATATCCAATATATTAGCTTCGGAAAACCTGAATATTGATAATATGCTCAACAGGAAATATAATGATATTGCTTATAATATTATAGATCTTACGCAACACAATATTGATGGGCGCGTAAAAACAAAGCTTGAAGCAATAGAAGGGGTGTTCATGGTACGCCTGATCCAGAGATAAATAGATGTCACCAAAAAAGAGGAGGCCTTGGGTTTCCTCTTTTTTTGTTATTTTTGGACAAATCAGTAATTATTAAATTTTTATAATAAAAAGTAGTATGAGTAAACTAATTGAAACCAGAGCAGCAGATAATATCAGAATTCTGTCTGCATCGATGGTAGAGAAGGCAAAATCAGGGCACCCCGGAGGAGCCATGGGAGGAGCTGATTTCATCAATATCCTCTATAGCGAATTCTTAAACTATGACCCGGCAGATACATTTTGGATTAATCGTGACAGGTTCTTTTTAGATCCGGGGCATATGTCACCAATGATCTATTCAGTGCTTGCCTTAGCCGGATTTTACAGTATAGATGACCTGAAAAATTTCAGGCAATGGGGAAGTGTCACACCCGGCCATCCTGAAATAGATATTAAAAGAGGTGTCGAAAATACTTCAGGGCCGTTGGGGCAAGGTCATACAATGGCTGTAGGAGCAGCTATTGCCGAGCGGTTCTTAGTTGCACGATTTGGCGAATGGATGGCACATAAAACATATGCTTTTATTTCTGATGGTGGCGTACAGGAAGAAATTTCTCAAGGCGCCGGACGTATTGCAGGATTCCTGGGATTACATAATCTGATAATGTTTTATGACTCAAACGATATACAGCTTTCAACCAAAACAAATGAAGTAACAGGAGAAGATACGGCAAAAAAATATAGTGCCTGGGGATGGAATGTGCTCGAAATAGACGGAAATGATCCTGATCAGATTAGGGATGCTCTGAAAAAGGCTAATAATGAAACTGAAAAACCTACTCTTATCATTGGCAAAACAGTTATGGGAAAAGGAGCCTTAGCCGAAAATGGCAGTTCATTTGAAAATAAAACTTCAACCCACGGCATGCCTCTCTCAGGAGCAGGAGCCTCATTTATAAAAACTTTAAAAAACTTAGGCGGAGATCCGGAAGATCCTTTTAAAATTTTTGAAGAGACAGAAAGTTTGTACAAAAAGAGAAGGTCTGAGCTGATAAAAATAGCAAGTGAAAAAAAAGAACAACAAAAAAAATGGGAAGCAGAAAATCCTCAATTAGCAAAAAAACTTCATGAATTTTTTAGTGATGAAGTTCAAGACTTCGACTTTTCAACTATTATTCATAAAGAAAATATTGCAACCAGGGGTGCTTCAGGAAATGTGCTGGCTGCAATGGCAGGGAAAATTGAAAACCTGATTGTTGCTTCTGCAGACCTGTCAAATTCAGACAAAACTGACTCTTTCCTTAAAAAAACAAAAGCATTTACTAAAGGTGATTTCAGTGGTTCTTTCCTTCAGGCAGGAGTATCTGAACTGACAATGGGTTGTATAGCCAACGGAATGGCGGCACATGGCGGCATTATACCGGTTTGCGGCACATTTTTTGTTTTTTCTGATTATATGAAACCGGCTGTGCGCCTTGCAGCCCTGATGGAACTTCCTGTAAAATATGTCTGGACACATGATGCATTCCGCGTGGGAGAAGATGGTCCTACTCATCAGCCTGTTGAGCAGGAAGCACAAATACGTCTTATGGAAAAATTAAAAAACCATAGTGGCAAAAACAGTATGCTTGTTATACGGCCGGCAGATGCACAGGAGACAACCGTAGCCTGGAAAATGGCAATTGAAAATAATTCAACCCCCACAGCCTTAATCCTTTCAAGGCAAAATATCACAAATCTTCCTGTTAAAAATGATGCTTATAAGTCGGCTTTGCAGGCAGAAATGGGAGCATATGTGGTAACCAGGCCGGAAGGAAAACCCGATGTCGTTCTGGTAGCAAGTGGATCTGAAGTATCAACATTGATAGAAAGTGCAAAATTACTGGCTGAAAAAAACAACTTTAAGGTACAGGTGGTTTCAGCCCCTTCAGAAGGCGTATTCAGAAACCAGCCGGCAGATTATCAAGAGAGTGTACTACCTGCGGGGGTACCTCGTTTCGGCCTTACGGCAGGACTTCCCGTAACTATTGCAGGGCTGGTTGGAGAAAACGGAAAAATATGGGGAATGGAAACTTTTGGTTTTTCAGCCCCTTATAAAGTGCTTGACGAAAAATTGGGCTTTACTGCAGAAAATATATATAAACAAGTAAAAATGATGCTTTCATAAGCATCATTTTTACAACCCTTTTATTCGATCGATCTTAACCAGGCTTCGCTCATTAACTGTGCACCTGCCATTGAAGGATGAACTCCATCTTCAGTCCAATAAACGGCAGGTGCATATTTTACGGCTTCATCAAATACTTTTTGAAAAGGTACCCAAACAGCTTGAAATTCATCAGCAACTCTTTTGGCTGCTTCCTGATACTCTTTTATCGGTTTCATCCAGCTTTGATCAACTGCCGAGGTGCCCGGAACTGCAAATGGCTGGCAAATGACTAGCTTTATTCCCGGTAACTGTTCGACAGTACGTTTAACCAATAAATTATAATCGCGCTCATATATCTCCACCGTACCTTCATATTTATTGTTTCGTTTATGCCAATAATCATTAACCCCGATCAATATACTCAAGAGATCAGGTTTCAGGTCAATACAATCCTTCTCCCATCTTTCAGCAAGCTGGTAAACTTTGTTACCGCTTATTCCCCTGTTATAAAATATTAATTTCCTTTCTGCCAATGAATTTAACAATTTAGAAGCAGCAAGAAAGGCATAGCCTTGCCCAAATGACAAAGAGTTATTTGGCAGCTGTTTCTCTTTCTCTCTTCTTGCATCAGTAATTGAATCGCCCTGAAAAAGCACTCTGCTGCCTGTCCTGAAAAGTGAATATTTTTTATCACTGCTCTTTTCAGCAGAAGATATACATGAGTTAACAATCCCGGGAATGCCCATAACCGCAGTGGCTCCTGCAGTTGTACCCAGCAAAAATTTTCGTCTGGAAAAGCTCACTGAAAAAAATTTTAAATTATTTTACTATCTCAAGAAGCTCAACTTCAAATATCAAAGTGGAATTAGGTCCTATATCATTACCTGCCCCCCTCTCTCCATAAGCCAGGGCAGAAGGAATAAATATCTTCCATTTTGACCCTGCAGGCATAAGCTGCAACGCTTCAGTCCACCCGGGAATTACCTGGTTAACACCAAAAGTAACAGGTTCACCTCTGTTAACAGAACTGTCAAATACAGTACCATCAATTAAAGTCCCGTGATAATGCACCTTCACCTGATCGGTTGGTCCCGGCTTTTCTCCGCTACCCTGTTTAAGAACCTCATACTGAAGCCCGCTTTCTGTCACGGAAATTCCGTTGCGGCTCTTATTCTGCTCAAGAAATGCATTTCCTGATTCAAGATTAGTCTGTCCCTCTTTTTCTCCCTCTTTTTCAAAATAGGAACGCAAAATTTCATCAGCCTCCTCCATTGTAATCATCCCACCATTTTCAAGAGTTGAAATACGAAACCCTTCAGCCATTGCCTCAAGATTTACGGCTTCACCGCCCGGCGCATTTTTGATCTGCTCTTTATTATTTGTTCCAACCAGAATACCAATAGCATAACCTGCTGAATCAGCAGCAGTTTCCAATTTTATACTACTCCCTGTTTTCTGTTGTTGACAACTCATTCCTGCAATAATAAATAATAGTGCCGCTAAAAAATAAAAACTTTTCCTCATAATATTAATGTTAAACAATTTTTGATTTTAACTGACGAAGATAAGTTAATTTTTTCAGCAATTAATTGATTGATTATCTTTTTTATTCCTCCCGGTAAATCATTTTAATTTACTGAATTTGTGGCTTGCATATTAAATGCCGTGAAACAAATAAGATATATAAAAGCAGTCAAAGGTTACCTTAAGTTGATAATCTGTCACAACCGGCAGCAGTTTTTACCATAATTAAAAGTAAAGTTGTAATTTTATGACACAAAAATATAACAATATGCTTTTACGACTTTATAATGAAAATCCAAATCCAAAAGATATACGTACCGTTGTAGATATTTTACAAGAGGGAGGTATCATTATTTATCCGACAGACACAGTATACGGACTGGGATGTGATATAACCAATTACAAAGCTGTTGAAAAAGTAGCCCGTTATAAAGGAATAAAAATTGAAAAGGCAAATTTTTCATTTATTTGCAGTGATCTGAGCCATCTTTCAGATTATACAAAACCTATTTCCAACACCATTTTTAAATTAATGAAAAAAAATCTGCCGGGACCGTTTACTTTTATTTTGGAAGCAAATAACAATGTCCCCAAATACTTTAAAGGCAAAAAAAAGACAGTCGGCATCCGCATCCCTGATAATAATATAATACGTGAAATTGTACAAGAATTAGGAAATCCAATTCTTTCTACCTCTATCCGCGATGAAGACGAAATTTTGGAATATACTACCGATCCGGAATTAATTTACGAAAAGCATAAGGATATTGCCGATATAGTCATAGATGGCGGATACGGAAAGCTTACACCCTCAACAGTTGTTGACTGTACCGGAACAGTAGCAAAAATAGTCAGGCAGGGCAAAGGGTTACTAAGTGAATGATACTGTTATTTTTTCCAAAATGAGGGAGAAAAAAGGACTAACACCGTAAACAATTCAAGGCGCCCCAATAACATTAAAAAGGAGAGAAACCATTTTTCCACAGGTTGTATATGAAAAAAATTATCCACCGGCCCTAACTTGCCAAGGCCGGGACCAATATTGCCGAGACATGTGGCTACAGCACCCATTGAAGATTCCAGGTCAGGTTCCATAATTGTAAAAATCACTACACTGACAAAGAAAATAATAAAATAGAAAATGAAAAATGCCAGTACATTGGTAATAATTTTTGCATCAACCGACCTTTTGTTAAATTTCACAGGTATTACAGCCTGGGGGTGTACCAGTCTGTACAATTCATAATAACTGTTTTTGAGCAATAGCACTATACGCATAATTTTTATTCCGCCCCCTGTAGAACCTGTCGACCCTCCAAAAAAGAACAATGCAAAAATGAGAATAGTAAGAATCGGCACCCATGTAAGATAATCGTCGGTAGCAAAACCGGTAGTGGTAATTATTGAGACAACCTGAAAAAGAGAGTCCCTGAAAGCCTGCTCTCCTCCCCTGTTTGTTGTAAAAAATAATCCTGAAAAAATCACTAAAGAAAATCCTGCCACAAACAGGCTGTAATATTTAAACTCTTCATCTTTAAAAACAGTTTTCAGGCCACCGGAAAAAGCTAAATAGAGCAGAGAAAAGTTTGTTCCCGCCAAAAACATAAAAAGAATAATAACATATTGAATAAAAGGGGAGCTCCAATATGCAACACTGGCCTGTTTTGTAGAGAAACCACCTGTTGCCATGGTTGTAAAAGAATGACATACAGCATCAAAAAAGTTCATTCCTCCTATCCGCAACAAAACAGTTTCCAATACTGTAAATCCAAGATAAATTATCCAAAGGGTACGTGCAGTCTGTTTGATCCGCGGGCTTAACTTATATGGTGACGGACCTGTCACTTCGGCCATAAACAGCTGCATACCGCCTATTCCAAATACCGGCAACACAGCTAAAGAGAGAACAATAATCCCCATACCCCCCAACCACTGAGTAATACTTCTCCAAAATAAAATCCCATGAGGCATAGACTCTATATCGGTAATAACAGTAGAACCTGTTGTGGTAAAGCCTGAAATAGTCTCAAAAAAAGCATCGGTAAAACAGGGAATGGCTCCGCTGATAATATATGGCAAACTGCCAATAAAGGAAAAAAGTACCCAAACCGATGTAACTATAATATACCCTTCTTTTCTGCCTACCTCTTTTTCAGATCCGGATGTAAGCAAAACTATAAGGGCTCCTGCAAAAATGGAGACTCCCGATGATATTAAAAAGGAATTTTGATCATATCCATTATAGATCAGTGCCACTCCAAATGCCAACAGCATGGCTATCCCCTCAACAATAAGTAAAAACCCTAATATCCTGAAAATAATTTTTACATTCATTCTATTGGTAATTACCCGGCCTATTTAAAAAACTTCTCTAACTTTTTAATTCCCGCCGGAAGAGTAAAGACTACAACTTTATCGCCCTCTCTGATCCGGGTTTCGCCATTGACAATATAACCATCATTACCCCTGATTATGCCACCTATTTTGGCCTCACAGGGAAATTCAAGCTCTTTAATTGGTTTCTGTGTTATTTTTGCACCGGCCTTGGCAACAAACTCAAACACCTCTGCATCCGAAGCAGTAAGATATTTTACTTTAGATATCTCAGCATGTAAGGTAAACCTGTATATATAACTTGCTGCTATCTGTTTCTTATTTACAATACTGCCAATATTCATACTTTCAGCCAGCCCCATAAATGCAAGATTTTCCACTTCGGCAACTGTCCTTCTGACACCCATGGTTTTAGCCAGATGGCAACTTAAAATATTTGTTTCTGAACTGCCGGTGGTCGCCACAATAGCATCCATCTTTTCCAACCCCTCATCTTGTAATAGTTTCAAATTACGACAATCACCATTTATTACAAGAGCATTTTTAAATTTTTCGGCAATCTGCTCACATTTTTCCAGATTCTCTTCAATCACCTTTATATTATACTGATCGCCCATCTTCTCAATAGACCTCTGCGCAATCCGGCTTCCTCCCATAAACATGATATTTCTTACCTCAAATGTCTTCTTGGCTGTCAGTTCAAACAGGTGTCGCTGCTCACTTTTAGTAGTTACAAAAAAAACTATATCGCCATCTTTTATACTATCCGAACCATTTGGAATAATTGTTTTTCCATCACGATTAATTGCAACAACAAGAATGTGTTCATTATCTTTTGCAAGCTGTTCAAACCGTTTATTTAAAATTGGAGCATTATCTCTGACTTTTATCCCCAATAGGATTAACTTTCCATTTGAAAACTCAATCATTTGCCGTGTGCCGGTCTGCTTTACAGAGGCCGCAATCTCCTTAGCCACTAAGCTTTCGGGATAAATCAACTCATTAATGCCCATATTGTTAAGAATCTCCTTATACTTCGGAAGCAGGTATTCAGAGTTATTTATCCGGGCAATAGTTCGGGATACTCCCAAATAAGATGCCATGGCACAGGCCAATATATTTCTCTCCTCAGATGTGGTAACGGCAATAAAAAGGCCGGCATTTGACAGGCCTGCCTCTTTTAAGTCCTGAAAGGAGTGAGCTGACCCTGTGATAGTCATTAAATCTATCTCTTCACTAAGAGCAAGCTTCTCCGGCGAATCATCCATCAAAACAATATCGTGGTCTTCATTACTCAGCATGCGCGCCAGGTGTGTTCCAACCTCACCGGCACCGGCAATTACAACTTTCATTTCAAATTTGACCTTATTTTTTCATACAAATTAAGAAATTACAAATCAAATTTTCAGATTTAAAATCAGTTTTTCAATGTAAAGTTAAGTCATTTAATATTATGAGCAGACAGATATCACCACTTTTCTCTGAAAGCCCCTTTTTCTCTTAAATTGTGAACCTTGATACTATCAGAAAAGTTATATTTCAGACCATCTTTTACCACCAATGTGAAACCCTCGCTTACAGAAAATTTTCCCGGCCTTCCTGTTGTACATATTACTAAATCGGGATCAATATTTCGGGGAATAAACATTTTATCTTTAACAATATAAATAATCCGATCTTTAAAATTTACCATATCATCAATAATGCATAGATTATCATCTTTAAAAGACCGGCCGGTAGTAATAAATACCGGGTTATCAAGTTTTAACTTAAAAACAGTCTGTTTTACCGTCTCATAACAGTAGTTGACAGACAAAGCCTCTTCCGATGAAATTATATAATTTTTTTTTCCTGAAATAAGATGGATGATTGTATGTTCCCTTAAATTATACACTATTATCTCTTTTTTAAATAGTCCTGCAACTTTTAAAGCTAAGGATATTGCAATAATCATTAAAAATGAGAGTAATAGGGTCTTTACAAAATAAATTTTCCCGGTTTTAACAAGTAAAATTAATGATAACAGTAAGAGAGATACAAAAAATATCTCTGCACCTGACATCGAAATCTCAATAACAGAAAAAGGCAATTGCTCAATAATAGTCAAAAAACCGGTCATAGCATTAAGCATGTACCCTATGGCTATTGATAAAATATTAAATATCAGCCGGTACCGGTAAAAAGCAAGTAAAATAAACCCTGATGGAACAATAATGGTCACAGCCGGAATGACAAACAGATTGGATATCCAAAAATATGAAGGCAACCGGTTAAAATAATAAACCGAAAAAGGAAAAGTCCCTAACTGGGCAGAAAAAGATACAGATAGAAGTGTCCATAAATATTTCAAAAACCGGATTTTAAAATTAAAAAGATTTTCAATAAACGGCTGAAGAGATACTATTCCAAAAACTGCCGCATAAGAGAGTTGAAAACCTGCATCAAACAAATTAGCGGGATTTGTCATCAGCAGGAAAAATGCCGATGCCGACAAAGAGTTATAAATATTGGCCCTCCTCTTTAAATTCCGGCCGGCAATTACCAGAGAGAGCATCAGTGCAGCCCTGCAGACTGAAGGCGAAAGACCGGTAAGCAATGCAAAAAACCATAAGCCGCATAGAGAAAGAAAAAATAAAAAGTATTTGCCGGATGCACTTTTCTTTAAAAAACCAAAACAAAATGAAAATACCATAAATACAATTCCAACATGTAAACCGGAAACTGCCAGTACATGAATAGTCCCGGAGGAAGCAAAAACCTTTTTAGTTTCCGGATCAAGGTCTCCTTTATAACCAAGAGTCAAAGCAGAAAGCAGGTTTTGATGATTTTCTGTCAGCCCCGATTTTCCGTAAATTCCCATCAATGACAAACGGATTTTTTCTGCTGAAACAATAGGATCAAAAGTTGATTTATATTTATAAGTCACCCATTCACCTTCAGAAAGATACAGCTGTCTGTATATCCTTTTTCCGGAAAGGTATTTTTTATAATTAAAACCAAAAGGAGTGCCATTTTCTTCAATAACCTGCGGAGATTTATTAAACACAACTCTTTCACCGGGTTTAATTTTCATTGTCTCCTTGCCCTTTCCGAAAAACACAACAACCTTCTCATCAGTTTTTATTAATTTATCTCCTTGAACTACAAACTCTATTTTTAATACACTCTTCAGGGAGTTCTCCTTTTCAACAGGTATTTCCATAATAACCGAAGAAAAAATTCCTTTATTATGAAGAACAGGTTTTCTGTTGCGTATAGTAATTACGGTAACACCCAAACAGGTATATAGCAAGCAAACAGTTATCCCAAACAGAGAAGAAAGATTATATCTGTAATTTTTATTCAGAAATAATAAAATCAACAATAGACAAAATAATGCTGACCAGCAGGCTAAAAGATGAAAAAAAATAAAACTGCCTGCAATAATACCGGTGATTAATGCAAATACGAGCCGTAAAAAAGGTATTTTTTGAACTTCTTTGATCAATGTGTCAGGGGTATTTTTTTGATCAACGTAAAAAACAGTGATCAGGTTACACTTTTTTTGCCGGAATCTTTATTTTATAATCAGGGATCACTTTCCCTAAAGCTATATTTCTAAGTTTACTTTTAAGAAGCCGTTTTTTTAAAGGTGACAAATGGTCAATAAAAAGAATACCCTCCAAATGATCATACTCATGTTGAATTATTCTTCCGGGATATCCATCAAAAACATCTTCATGTGCTTCGAAATTTTCATCAAAATACCGGATCCTCACCTTGTCAGGTCTTTTAATATCCTCTCTGATTTCAGGCAAACTAAGACAACCTTCATTCATTATCCACTCATCGCCAAAAGTTTCAATTATTTCCGGATTGATAAACACTTTTTTGAAATTTTCCAATTCAGGATCTTCATCAGCCGCGGCAGATGCATCTGCCACAAAAATACGAAGTGACAAACCAACCTGGGGAGCAGCAAGCCCGGCGCCATCAGAATGATACATGGTATCCCACATATTTTCAATTATCTCTGACAATCCATTATGGTTTTTTTCTACGGATTTAGCTTTTTGGCGCAAAACAGGATCACCATATACTGTTACCGGATACTTCATTTAAAAAAGCTATTAAAAATCATACAAATCCAACTTAATTTACTCCGAAAAATCATTTTTAATGTACCTTTTATGCTCCATGTAGCTTTGCAAAATAATTGTTGCACTTATAAGATCTACCGTGCCCTTATTTTGCCTTGCCTTCTTTTTAAGCCCGCCTGCTATCATTGTTTTATATGCAATCTTTGACGTAAACCTTTCATCTGTCAGCTCAAGCCTGATATCGGGATATTTTTTCCTGAAGCTCTTTATAAACGGATCAATAAATAAAACAGCTTCTGAAGGCTCATTGTTCATTTGCACAGGGTATCCTATAACAACCTCATCAATTTTTTCTTTATCAAAATAATCTTTCAGATATTCCCATATAGAAGACGCAGGCACTGTCGCAAGCCCGTTTGCAACTATCTGCAAAGGATCGGAAACTGCAAGCCCTACCCTCTTTTTTCCAAAATCAATTGCCAATATCCTGCCCACTAAAAAATAATTTTAATTTTTTACTTCAACTTTCCCTTTTATCCTGAGCGAGACCATCTTATTTACAGCATTCGACATTACAGTAACCGATTTATTAAAAGTACCGGCAATATTTGTATTATACTTTACTTTAATAACCCCTTTTTCTCCGGGTGCTATTGGCTCACGTGGCCATTCAGGTACTGTACATCCACAGGTAGCTCTTACAGTATTAAGCACGAGAGGGCTTTTGCCCTTATTGGTAAAAACAAATTCGCATGTCCCGTCTGCTCCTTTCTCTATTGTCCCGTAATCATACTCCAACTTTTCAAATATTATTGAATCTTTTGGTTCGGGTTGAACAGTCTGAGCACTTAACATCAATCCGAAAAACATAACAAAAGAAAAAACTAATATTTTAACAATGAATCTTTTAAAAAACAATTTGTACATAACTCTAATTTTTGGTGAAGATTTTATAATTATCTCTTCAAAATAGATCAAAGTGCCGGTCACTTTAATTTATTTATAACAAAATTAACATAAATTATGCCGAAATTGTTTCATCCGGCATAAAATCATAATCTGTTAACAATTATAATTTACCGGAATTATTCTCATAATAATTATTTTTACCGATACCTCTTCATAAATTGGCGGATTGAAATAATATAAAAAAGATAAAAAAAAAGATCTCCTCAGAAAAAATTACCAAATTTGCATATTATGAATCAGGCTTAAAAAATGGAAAAATATATTGATCTGTTAAAAACACTGATTAGAATACCATCTTTTAGCATGGAAGAGGATAAAGTTGCTGAAATAATAAGAAGGTTTCTATCTGACGAAAATATTTTTTTTTATACAAAATATAACAATACCTGGGCATTAAATAAACATTTCAATCCTGCCAAGCCTACAATATTATTAAACTCACATATAGATACTGTCAGGCCATCAACAAGTTATAAATTCAATCCATTTGAGCCCATCGAAAAAGGAGATATCATTTACGGACTTGGAAGCAATGATGCAGGCGGCTCACTAATTTCATTGTTAGCAACGTTTTTATATTTTTTCAAAAAGAAAGAGCTCGGTTACAATCTGATATTTACTGCAACTGCTGAAGAGGAAACCTCCGGCAGCAACGGACTTGAGGCAGTATTACCTGAACTTCCGCCCTTATCATTTGCCATCGTCGGAGAACCCACCCGTATGTGGCTTGCCATTGCAGAAAAAGGATTAGTGGTACTTGACTGCTATTCATATGGAAAATCAGAACATGCTGCACATAGCAAAGGAGAAAATGCGCTCTATAAAGCTATTGATGATATACAGATTTTACGAAATTACAAATTTGAAAAAATTTCAAATATTCTTGGCGAAGTAAAAATTACTATTACACAAATTAATTCCGGCATACAGCATAATGTTGTTCCGGACACATGTCATTTCATTGTAGATATTCGTACAAATGAGCATTACACCAACATGGAGGTTCTTAAAACTATTAAAGGCCTGATAAAATCAGAGGTTAAGCCACGCACATTAAAGCTAAACTCTTCAATAATAAGTACTGACCACCCTTTTGTTATTAAAGCAAAAGAGAAGGGAGTTGAAATTTATGGTTCACCAACCACTTCCGATCAGGCAATAATACCTTTCCCATCGGTTAAAATAGGCCCGGGCGACTCTATCCGCTCACACACGGCTGACGAGTATATTAAAAAAAGTGAAATATTTAAAGGCATTGAACTTTACATTGAGCTGCTAAATGGCCTCAAAATATAATATAACCAACCTTTTACTGTTTTTACGATATAACCTGCAAATAAAAATAAACAAATTCAATTGGTATAAATTTTGATGAAGTTTTTATATAAAACAAAAACTATTAACTATTTATCCAAAGGTATGGTTAAAATATATTTGAGTTTCCCCGATTAAATCGGAACAAGCTTTGTGATACCTTTGAAAGTAACTTATTTTATTCAAATAAACTTATAAGAAAAGAGGAGTTAATTTAAAAAACCAGCTGCCAAAACAGCGTAGGTGCTCAAAGCTGGAGGGCTGAAAAATGAGAATTTCAAGTTTCGTGTTATTATTAATAACAGGTGCTGTTATGAACCTGTGCCCTGTAATAGTTAACGGTCAATATTTCGGACGAAATAAACCGGGATATAAATCATTTAAATTTGATGTTACCCACACACCCAATTTTGAAATTTATCACTACCTGAAAAATGACTCATTATTGAAAAGCTTTGCCAATTGGAGTGAAGAGTGGTTTTCAATGCATAAAAAAATTTTTAAGGATACCTTTAAAACAAAAAACCCACTTATCTTATACTCCCATCATTCAGATTTTCAACAGACAAATGCTATTAGCAGTATTATCGGTACAACAACGGGGGGTGTTACTGAAGCCCTGAAAAACAGAGTTATTATGCCCGTTGCGCCAACTCTGGCTCAAACAGATCATGTACTTGGACATGAAATGGTACATGCCTTTCAATTCAACAGGCTTTTAAGATCAGATTCTGTAAAAACCTCCTCAATAAACAATATTCCATTATGGATGACTGAAGGGATGGCAGAATACTTTTCAATAGGCAGTGTCGACCCAAATACTGCAATGTGGATGAGAGACGCCTTGGTTAATGACGATTTCCCTACTTTAAAAAAATTAACCACTGAATCCAAATACTTTCCTTACCGTTATGGACATGCCTTTTGGGCAATGGTAGGAAAAACCTGGGGAGACAGTGTTATTCTTCCTCTTTATGAAAAAACGGCTCAATATGGCTATGAAAAAGCAATTGATTCAATATTCGGAATTAATGCCAAGACCCTCTCCGGGCTTTGGAAAACGGCAATGGAAACCCACTATGGAAAATACTTAAATGATTCAACTGAAATTTTGCCCGGTAAAAAAATTATTTCCGAAAAAAACGGAGGATCCATGAATTTATCTCCCTCTCTGAGTCCTGACGGGAACTACCTGGCTTTCTTTTCAGAAAAAGACCTCTTCACTTTGGATCTGTTTTTAGCTGATTCAAAAAGCGGGAAAATCATTAAAAAACTTTCAAGTGTAACCCGTAACCACGAAATAGATGATTTCAGCTTCAATGAATCTGCAGGAACCTGGTCGCCCGACAGTAAAAAATTTGCATTTGTAATCTTCAAAAAAGGCAAAAATAAACTTGCTGTGGTTAATGTAAAAAGAGCCAGAATTATTAAAGAGATAGAATTTGAAAATATTATTTCCTTTTCAAACCCCGAATGGTCACCTGATGGAAAATATATTGTATTTTCGGGATTATCAGACGATATAAGCGATCTGTACCTATATAATCTGGATACTGAAGAGATTACCAGGCTTACAGATGACTTTTATTCAAATATTCACCCGTCGTGGTCACCTGACGGTTCAAAAATTGTTTTTTCAACTGAAAGAATAAACAGTGAAAAACCTGCAAAGAAATTTAGTTTTGACCTCAATATTATTGATCTGGATACAAAATCGATAAAAGTTCCGGATATTTTCCCCGGTGCAGATAATCTGAATCCATGCTATTCTTATGATGGAAAACTAATCTATTTCCTTTCAAATGCAGACGGCTTCAGAAATATGTTTGCCTATGATACAGAGAGTACCGAAGTATACAAAATTACTAATTTTGTTACCGGAATAAGCGGACTCACCTCATACTCACCTGCAATAAGCGCTGCAGCCAACAACGACCTGATTGCATACACTCATTACAGTAAAGGCAAATATGAAATCCATACAGCTTCAAAAGATGATTTTAATTTTGAAATAACAGATAAACAATTAGTTGATTTTACACCCGGGGTATTACCTCCTTTAAACCATTTTAATCTTAACATTGTTGATACAACCCTTTATAACAGAGAAGACAAAAAAATTAAGGTATCTCCCGATTCAATATTCAATGTTCCCTATCAGTCAAAATTCAAGCTTGACTATATATCAAATTCAGCCGGTATAGGAGTATCAACGGGAAGATACAACAATAACAATATGGCCGGAAGTATGAGTATGATTTTCAGTGATATAGTTGGAAATAACCAGCTTTATTCAATTTTATCTTTAAATGGTGAAATTTATGACTTTGGAGGCCAATTTGCTTATATCAACCAGACAAAAAAATTTAAATGGGGTGCCAATATATCACATA
Source organism: uncultured Prolixibacteraceae bacterium (assembly GCA_964563975.1). GTDB lineage: Bacteria > Bacteroidota > Bacteroidia > Bacteroidales > Prolixibacteraceae > JAAYJR01. Next base: position 13,381 of record CAZLZJ010000008.1, on the reverse strand, counting down.
TCCCTTACAGGGCCGGAGAGATGTTTTTTACTAAAGACACCCTTACCTTCAAAGATGACGGCAAAGAGTATGATATGCCTGTAAACAATCTTATCCTTGATTATATCAGAATGTTTGAAGATAATATCTCCCTGTTTACATTTCATTCCTTGTCACAAACCAGAAGAGTTGAGGCAGGCATATCCTCTTCCTGGTACTATTACAGAATTGACAGATACCATAATTACTTTGACGACTGGGGATATACCGTTGGCGTAAAAAAAGAGCGAATGCCTGTTCCCGGAGGAAATAATTTTCAAAAAATAGATATTGCATATGTAGTCGACAACTCCTTTTCAGGATTGACTTCTCCTCTCAGGGGAAGACGGGCAAGGTACCAGTTGGAAAAATATTTTGGCGTAGTCAATTTTTTTACCGGACTTATTGATTTCAGACAATACTATTATGCCAAGCCGGCCAGCTTTGCTTTTCGAATATATCATTACGGGCGCTACGGCAGCGGTTCTGAAACCAATATAATTTCTCCATTATATATAGGCTATCCGTGGCTGATAAGAGGTTATGACAATGTGTCATTTTACAACTCCATGAATTACGGCTATCTGGGTTATAACTCAATAAACTATTCAACCCTGGCCGGATCTAAAATGGTAGTCGGCAATGTAGAATTACGCATACCATTATCCGGGCCAAAAGTTCTTGCACTATTCAATTCAAAATACTTTTTAACCGACTTCAATATATTTTTTGACGGAGGCATAGCCTGGCGTAATAGCGACAAAGTCAGATTAGCATGGAGTCCCAAATCATTCGACGAAAAAACTCCCATATTCAGTGCAGGCATATCGTTAAGAGTAAATCTGTTAGGATACCTGGTTATTGAACCATATTATGCTATCCCTTTCCAAAATGGCGGATGGAATAATAAAACTTTCGGAGTAAATTTTGTCCCCGGATGGTAACTCATTTTTACTTAACAAAACTATTGTATAACATATTAAATTAATTTACCGTTAACGTTAACGTAAATATAAATTATTAGATTTGCAATCAATTCATATAAATCAAGTTTGACATGATTCTTGGCCTATTAAAAGAGCAGGGTACAGAAACCCGGGTGGCACTGTTACCGGAGACTGTAAAAAGTCTGATTGATCTGAAAACAGAAGTTTTAGTTGAAGCATCAGCAGGAGAAAATGCATTCGCACCCGATTCTGCATATGTAGAAGCCGGTGCAAAAATTGTGCAAAGAGATACAATTTTTGAAAAAGCTGAAGTATTGCTGCAAATCCAGCCACCTGATAATGACTCCATTGATAAGATCAGTCCTGACCAGGTTTGGATCAGTGCTTTTAACCCACTATGGGAAACAGAAATTGTAAAACAGTTCTTATCAAAAAATATTACCTCTTTCAGCCTTGATTCAATACCAAGAACAACAAAGGCACAATCTATGGATATTCTCTCTTCAATGGCAACAGTTGCAGGATATAAAGCTGTACTTGAAGCAGGATTACGCCTTCCTGTTTTCTTTCCGATGTTTATGACTGCTGCCGGTACCGTTCGTCCGGCAAATGTTTTAATTCTGGGTGCCGGCGTTGCCGGATTACAAGCCACAGCAACGGCAAGACGCCTTGGAGCACAGGTATATGTTTTTGATGTGCGTTCGGCAGTAAAAGAAGAGGTACTGAGTTTAGGCGGTAAATTTGTTGAAGTAGAGGGCGCTGTTGAAGATAAAGAAGCCGGAGGCTATGCAGTGGAACAAACTCAAGAGTATAAGGCAAGGCAAAAAGAAGCAATAGATGCTCAGGCTCTGAAATCGGATGTAATAATTTGCACTGCCCTGATCCCCGGTAAAAAGGCACCTCTTCTTATATCAAAAGAGACAGTAAATAAAATGAAACCCGGGTCAATCATTATTGATCTGGCAGCATCGTCAGGGGGCAACTGTGAACTCACAGAAGATAATAAAGTCATAACGCACAATAAAATAACTATTATTGGACAATCTAATTATCCGGCTATTACCCCATTGGATGCAAGCCGTATGTTTGGAAAAAACGTATTTAATTTTCTAAAACTCATATTAAGCGAAGAAGGGGAGTTAAATCTTAATTTCAACGATGAGATCGTGAAAGGTACATGTATTACTCACCGGGGAGAAGTGTTTAACGAGCGGGTAAAATCATTAACAAAAAATAATTAAAAACCGGTATGGAAAATATTTTACACTATTTCTTCGAATATAAAGAGGCTATTTTCATAATAGCTCTTTCAGTCTTTCTGGGTATTGAAGTTATTTCCCATGTCCCGGCAGTGCTTCATACTCCTCTTATGTCGGGTGCAAATGCAATAAGTGGTGTAATTATAATTGGGGGCATCATTTTAGTAGGCCATGCAGACCTCACACAATTATCAGTGCAGCTGATACTTGGAGTACTTGCCCTGATCTTTGGAACACTTAATGTTGTTGGCGGTTTTGCAGTAACTGACAGAATGCTGGAAATGTTTAAAAAGAAAAAAAGCAAACAATCATGAACAGAGCATTGGGAATAATATTAGATGGAAAAGGATTTACCACAGGAGATGCCATACTTGAGCTGAGCTATCTTATAGCAGCTCTATTATTTGTATTCGGACTTAAATTATTGTCCCATCCTGAAAGTGCCAGGAGAGGGAATCTTTGGGCGGCAGCAGGTATGGGGCTGGCAATGGTAACTACATTATTGCTTCACAAAACAAGCGAAGGGACAGGCATTCCTTTAACTAATGTGTGGATCATCCTTGCTGCCATTGGCCTTGGATCGGTCATCGGATGGATTATGGCAAAAAGGGTGAAAATGACAGCTATGCCTCAGCTTGTCTCCTTCTTCAATGCCACGGGAGGAGCTGCATCGGCATTGGTCGGACTGTTGGAGTATCCTAATGCAGTAGCCGGCAATATCAGCTCAATAATGGTAACCGTGCTGGGGCTCGTTATCGGTGCTATTGCCTTTAGCGGCAGTATGATTGCATATGGAAAACTTGAAGGTAAAGTTGGTGATATAATGAAACCGTTTATGACCTATATAAACCTGGCACTACTAATCTTAACAGTTGCTTTGGGTGCATATATTATATTTTCTCCAAACCTGCCTTCACAAATGACCTGGGCAATTTATACCCTTTTGGCATTATCTCTTATTTATGGAGTTCTGTTTGTCATGCCCATCGGAGGGGCAGACATGCCCGTCGTAATTTCCCTGCTTAATTCACTAACAGGTATTGCTGCATCAATGGCAGGGTTTATTTATAACAATCAGGCGATGATATTGGGAGGAATCTTGGTCGGTGCAGCCGGAATGATACTGACACTGCTGATGTGCAGGGCAATGAATCGCTCACTTTTAAATGTTATAATAGGATCATTTGGTGTCGGAGCAAATGTTGCCGGGGGAGATCAGGGAGTTATAAAAGAGATTACTTTAAGTGATGCGGCAATATTGTTAAGCTACTCACAAAAAGTTGTCTTTATTCCGGGATACGGGCTGGCAGTAGCACAAGCACAACATATAGCACATGAATTGGATGAGCTGCTGGAAAACAAAGGTGTTGAAATTAAATATGCCATACATCCTGTTGCCGGCCGAATGCCGGGACATATGAATGTTTTGCTTGCAGAAGCTGACGTTCCTTATGAAAAACTTATAGAAATGGATGATATTAATCCCGGTATGCCTGATGTGGATGTTGCAGTAGTTGTAGGAGCTAACGATGTCGTTAATCCGGCAGCTTATGATGATCCGGGAAGCCCCATTTATGGAATGCCCATCATAGATGCCCATATGGCAAAAAATGTAATTATAATGAAAAGAGGTATGGGTAAAGGGTATGCGGGAATTGAAAATGCGCTATTCTTCAATGACAAAACCAGAATGTTATTCGGTGATGCAAAAAGTTCAATTCAAAAATTAGTGGCAGAAATCAAAACTTTATAAAATATTATTTCCCTACATGTTTAACCATCCGGAGGACTGC
>CAZLZJ010000008.1:0-9264 GCA_964563975.1 uncultured Prolixibacteraceae bacterium | reverse complement strand
AAATTAAAACCCGAATTTTTGAGGTAGCCAAAGGCTGATCTCCGGCATATAGGTAACCAGCAACAACACCACTATCATAGCCAGGAACATTGGTATCATAGGTTTTATAACCTTATCAATTCCCAATCCTGCCACACTGCAACCGATAAATAAAACAGAGCCTACCGGAGGAGTGCAAAGACCTACACTCAGGTTCAACACCATGATTATCCCGAAGTGGATAGGATCGACTCCCATGGCTGTTACAATAGGTAGAAATATCGGGGTAAAAATCAAAACAGCAGGAGTCATATCCATAAACGTACCTACAAACAGAAGGAGCATATTGATTATTAAAAGGATCATAAAAGGATTGTCAGAGAGCGACAATAAACCCTTACTGACATTTTGCGGGATATTTTCATAAGCCATAATCCAGGACAGACCGAGACACGTAGCCACAAGCAGCATAACTATAGCCGTAGTTTTTACAGATCTTAGAATTATAGCGGGAAGGTCCTTTACCGTAACCTGTTTATAAATAAATGCAAGTACCAGCGAATAGAGCACTGCAATTGCAGAAGCTTCGGTAGCAGTAAAAAAACCTGCAACTATACCTCCGATAACAATAACCAGCATTAAAAGGCTGGGTATGGCATCAAGAAATTTTTTCGTGCCATAAAGAGCCTTTTCTTTATTATTTATTGTCCTGATCACCATCCATGTTGTAAAAGCAACTATTGCAAAATAGAAGACTATACGGTTTACTCCGGAAGAAAAGTTGGCTTTGGAAAAAGATATGCCCTGATAAATAAACAACAACCCTATTACAATCAGTGCAACAATTCCCAATGTTTTTAATGCCGCAGCAATCCCTTTTTCTCTATAAACAAGCATAGTAATGGCAGTAATCATTATTCCTAATCCTGTTAAAATACCCGGCAGGTATCCTGCAAGAAACAGAGCAGTGATTGATACCCCTCCGCTGGCCAGCGAATAAACAATTAGTATATTACTTGGAGGAATTGACAGGCCGGTTGTTGCTGAAGTAATATTTACCGCTGCACTGAAATTTTCAGGATAACCCTCTTTTTTCATCTCCGGTTGCATAATACTTCCGATGGCAGAAGCGGATGCTGCAGCAGAGCCCGATATTGCTCCAAACAACATATTAGCCAAAACATTTACCATAGCCACTCCACCGGGGATACCACCTACCAGCACCCTGGCAAAATCAATCAGCCTGATGGCTATCCCACCACTATTCATAATATTTCCGGCAAGTATAAAAAATGGTATTGCCAGCAAGGCAAAACTATCAAGTCCGGTTGCCATTCGCTGAGAAAATGTTGTAAGAGCCGGTATAAAATCAATACTTACAAGCATAGTTAAAATACCGGAAACACCTATACTGAAAGCAATGGGAACTCCAATTGCCAAAAGCAAAATAAAACTGAAAACAAGGACAAATATTTCTAAAAATTCCATATTAATTAGTTTTTCCGGTCTGTTTTAACCATATTATAAATATTGTCAATTTCAAAATAGGTTATAAGTACACCACTTACAGGTAAAACCAAATATACAACTCCAAGAGGCATACCCAGTGCCGACGACTTCACCGACAGATAAAACCTTGTATAAACAAGCCATGACCCTCCCAATACCAATACTGCCATTGCAAATAAAATGACTACAACACTGATTATCATTTGAAGTTTTAATTTTCTTTTTGGCGAACTCTTTTGAAGGAGCAGGTCGATTGCCAGGTGTTCGCCTTTTCCGGCTACATATGCTGCGCCAAGCAGCCCCACCCAAATAAGAAGATAACCGGCCAGTTCGTCTGTAAAATTACTTGGAGATTTCATCAAATAACGGCTGGCAACCTGCCATAACACATCAATCACAAGAAAGCTGAGTAGAAATACCAATATCCACTCCAAAGCTTTATCAATGGATTTTCTTATTGTCATATCATTAATTTTTATTGAACAGAATTGATTCTTTTTATATAAGAATAAATAACCTCATTATTTCGGTAAGACTCTAATAGAGGCTGTACTTTTTCAATAAAAGGAGTTTTATCGGGATAATTGATCTTAACTCCTGCTTTTTGCACCTCTTCAAGTGATTTCTTTTCAGATTCTGCCCAGAGCTTTCTTTCTAATACAGCTGACTCATCGGCTGCCTGCTGAACCCATTTCTGCTCCTGCTCCGACAATTTGTCCCATATCTTTTTACTTATCACCAGCACATCCGGGATTGTTGTATGTTCATCAAGCGAATAATATTTACAAACCTCGTAATGGCGGGATGTATAAAGGCTTGGGGGATTATTTTCAGCTCCGTCGACCACACCGCTTTGCAGTGCAGTATATAACTCCCCCCATGTAATCGGAGTTGCTGAGCCACCTAAGGCTTTCATCATCTCCACAGCAGTTATGCTGCGCATAACTCTCATTTTCATTCCTGAAAGATCGTCAGGATGGGTAATGGGTTTCATTTTTGTATAAAAGCTGCGGGAGCCGGCATCATAATAACACAATCCGCGTATCCATTTATTTTCCGTACTTAAAAGAAGGTCTTTTCCTATTTCGCCATCCATCACCTTAAAAGCATGTTCCTTGGATATGAAGATATACGGAAGTCCAAACACCTTATAAGCATCTGTAAAACTCTCCATCACCGCAGCAGATATTTTAGTAATTGCAAGGCTGCCAATCTGTACCAACTCTACGCATTGCTGCTCCGAACCCAACTGCTCGGCAGGGTATACTTCAATCAATAATTTTCCATCTGACAACTCGGCAGCCCTGTCTGCCATAAAAACCATTGCCTCATGAACAGGATGATCGGTTGGAAGGCCGTGAGCAAGTTTAAGTTCGGTTCTATTGGAAATAACATGACATGAACTTGCTAATGTTAATGTGCCAAATAAAAAAAGTTTAAATAATCTCTTATAAGTCATCACTTTGAGTTTAATTTTTTTTATACTTATTAACAACAGCCAGCATTTCACAACAACTCTTTGATAGAAAATCAAAATCACCTTCTGATAAAACTTTTTCAGTAAAAAGCTTTGAGCCGATACCTACACAAGTTACCCCTGCTTCAAACCACTTCTTCAGGTTCTCCTCTTCCGGTTCAACTCCTCCCGTAGGCATGATATTAGTCCACGGCATTGGCCCCTTCACTGCTTTGACAAAGCCGGGACCGCCAACTTCAGATGCCGGAAAAACTTTTACTATCTCAGCTCCAAGTTCATGTGCCCTGTTTATTTCGGTAACAGAACCGCAACCCGGACTCCATAAAATCTTCCGCCTGTTACAAACTCTTGCAGTTGCCTCATCTATAACGGGAGCAACAATGAAATTAGCTCCCAATGCAATATACATGGAGGCTGTACCTTCATCAATTACTGAACCGGCTCCAAGAATCATATCAGGACAATTTTGAATTGTCCACTTATTGAGCTCGGCAAAAATAAGTGTTGCAAAATCTCCTCTGTTTGTAAATTCAAACAATCGCATTCCCCCGTCATAACAAGCCTTTACAATATTTTTACAAATTTCCGGATCAGGATTGAAAAATACCGGAACAACTCCGGTCTCTTTCATCTTCAATATAACTTCAATTCTTGAAAATCTGGCCATATTCTTTTATTTAAAATATTTTAGCGGGTCACTCTCCCTGATGAGTCTCCTCCCATTAATTTTTCAACCTCATCAACAGAAACCTGATTAAAATCTCCATAAACGGTATGTTTCAAACAAGAAGCCGCCACGGCAAAGCTCAAAGCTTTTTGATCATCACCGGGAAAATTGATCAACCCATAAATAAGCCCTCCCATAAAAGCATCGCCTCCTCCAACCCGGTCAACAATATGGGTAATCTGGTAAACCGGAGCTTCAAAAAAATCCTTTCCGTTCCAAAGTACTCCTGACCAGCTATTATGATTGGCATTAACCGAACCCCGCAATGTTGTTATTACCTTCTTGCACCTTACAAACCTGTTCATCAACTTTTCCGACACCAACCTGTAAGCTTCACCAAAAACTTTCCCTCCGGTAATATCAATTCCTTCAGGTTTGATCCCGAATATTACTGCCACATCCTCTTCATTTCCCAAAATAATATCACATCCCGATACCAATTCAGGCATAACCTCACTTGCAGTTTTCCCATAGTTCCAAAGCTTTTTGCGAAAGTTCAGATCACATGACACAGTAATACCCAGTTCATTAGCTTTTTTAATTGCTTCAAGGCATACATCTGCAGCTCCTTGCGAAACAGCAGGAGTAATTCCTGTCCAATGAAACCAGGATACTCCTTCAAAAATATGATTCCAGTCAAGCATGCCTTTTTTAATCTCTGAAAAAGAGGAGTTATCACGGTCATAAACCACTTTGCTTCCCCTGTTTACTGCTCCGGTTTCCAAAAAATAGATACCTAAGCGGTTTCCACCCAAAATAATATTCTTTGTGCCGATTCCCTGTTTCCTCAAATTCATCAGGCATGCCCGGCCAATCTCATTATCAGGCAGCTTGGTAACAAAATCCACCGGCACATCAAAATTGGCAAGAGAAGCAGCAACATTAGCTTCTCCTCCCCCATAAATTATTGAAAAAGTATCAGCCTGAGAAAACCGCAAATATCCCGGTGTTGCAAGGCGTAACATAATTTCTCCAAAAGTGACAACTTTATTTTTCATTTTCGAAATTAAAATAACTTTTGGCATTAAAAAAACAGATATTTTCTACTAACTGTCCTAACATATCCATATCATTTGGAATTTCACCGTTTTCCACATCACTTCCCAGCAGATTACATAAAGTTCTTCTGAAATATTCATGACGCGTATATGAAAGAAAACTTCTTGAATCGGTAAGCATGCCGACAAAACGACTTAACAATCCAAAATTGGACAGAGTATTTATCTGCTTTTCTATTCCATCTTTTTGATCTAAAAACCACCATGCGGATCCATACTGTATCTTACCCGGTACCGAACCATCCTGAAAATTCCCTGCCATTGTAGCTATCAACTCATTATCACGGGGATTAAGATTATAAATTATTGTTTTGGCTAATTGATTATTACTATCTAATTTATCTAAAAACTTAGAAAGGGGTTTTGCAATTTCAAAGTCTCCGATAGAGTCAAAGCCGGTATCAGGCCCCAGCTTTTTATATAACCGGCTATTGTTATTGCGCAAAGCTCCAAGGTGAAACTGCTGCACCCATCCGCGGGAGTAATCCATAATCCCAAACTCATATAACATACACGATTTAAACTTGAGGATCTCATCTATTGACAGTTTATTTCCATTTCTGATTTTAATAAATATGGATCTGACCTCCTCATTTGTATAATCTTCGGCAATTGCCGTTTCCAGGCCATGATCAGATAAACGGCAGCCATTATTATGAAAATAGGTGTGTCTCAATTTCAAGGCCTCCATAAAGCTATCAAATGAGTTTATGGTTATCTCAGCTGAACCGGCAAGTTTGTCTGCATAATTATTAAAGCTTTCCGTATTATCAACTGCCATTGCATTATCCGGCCTCCATGCCGGCAGGACAGAAACATTAAAGCCATCATTTTTGATCTTTTTGTGATGCTCCAGTAAATCAACGGGATCATCAGTTGTACATATTGTATGCACATTCGCCTTAAGAATAAGATTTCGCACAGAGTATTCAGGAGAACTTAGTTTTTCATTACATTCATCCCAAATCTCCCTTGCAGTAGCAGGTGAAAGTAATTTATCTATTCCAAAAAACCTCTTAAGCTCCAGATGAGTCCAGTGATATAATGGATTCCTTAATGTATTAGGCACCGTTTCAGCCCATTTTTCAAATTTTTCCCAATCGGAGGCATTACCGGTACAATACTTTTCATTAACACCATTTGAACGCATGGCACGCCACTTATAATGGTCACCATAAAGCCATATTTTGGTAATATTTTCAAACTGAGTGTTTTCAGCAATTTCACGGGGAGGGATATGGCAATGATAATCAAATATGGGCATCTTCTTAGCATGCTCATGATATAACCTTACCGCAGTCGGAGTCTGTAAAAGGAAATCCTCATTTATGAATTTTTTCACCTGATTGAAATTTTATAATTACTTGTAAATAATTTAATCATTTTCTTTCGTCCCGGTTTTAATCGGAATGTTCGTTTTATACTATTAAAATTGTTTATTTTTAAAGGTACGGTATAACTTGCTTTATCCGTTTTTATAACAACCTTTTTCTCCGGATATTACAATTCAAATAACCGTTTAAAATGTCTTTCATAAATATTTTCCTCAACACATTGGCCGACAATATCTGAATATTTTTTCAGCAATCCGGTAAATCTTTCACCCATCTCTGCGGCAACTTTATAACCAACATGAATTAATTGCCTGAAATCAGGATTATAATCCTGATGCCCCGGTATATGGCGGAGGGTATTTGCAAATTTCTCTCCTGTCCATCTTGTCACATCTTCTGGTAAAGGCAACCTTGAATCAGCAATATCAATTACATCGGCATATGGTTCACAAAGCTCCTCTTTACGGTTAAGAGCATTTATATAAATCTCTTTTGCAACCATCAATCCTTCTTCTCCCGACAAGGCTAATCCAATAACTTCTTCAAGCCATGTTGTTCCTGCTGTTTTAATATGTATCCCTTTGTCATGCTTTTTTATTATTTCTGCAATAATAGGGTAAATTGTAAATTTATCTGATCCTGAGTGTACAGAAAGTTTTAGGTTTTCAGGCAACCCAAAATGTTTAACGGCATAATCTATTACAAGCACATCTTGTTCAAATTCTCTGGCAAACTGCTCAACATCACCCACATAATCAACCCCTTTGTTAAATCTTCCCGTAAATTTTGGAGCAAATGTACGGGCAGGGATCTGCTCATCAGCAATCATTTTCAAAATAAAAAACATATCAACAGGTGTCTGCGGCTCATCTACTTCATCCATAGACACTTCTGTTATAAAATTATTTCCCCCCCTGGATTTTTCAATATGCCTGTAAATCTTTCCTGCTTCTTTAATTGCTGCAAGATACTTGCCGGCAGCTTCTTCAATAAGGCTGTCTGTAATAATAATCGGCTCCGGAATCCCCGGAATTGTTACAATATTTCCCGGCACCCTGCAAGACTCTATAAACTTTTTAATATCATCGGGAGCCGAAGATTTTCCGATATAGATAGCCACATCCAGGGTAAAAAAGTCAGAATGTTGTAAAAACCTATCTACATTTGATAAGTTTATATGATCAGCATCAACAAAATAGGGTTTATCCCATCCCAATTGCTTTACAGCATTATCTGCCTCAATGCGTGTCCCTTCCGGTTCTGATTGAACAATATCATGTTCTCTGTTAGACTTATTCCAAACAGGACATACCTCAACCCCTTTGCTATTAGCCCTCATTATGGCTTTTAACTGAGCTAAACCCTGATGGTTAAAACGATCGCCAATACCAAAACTATATTTCCCAATATTCATTTTATAAATTTTTTTGATTACTTGCTACAAAATAGTTCCCGTGTACGAACACGAAAATATGGATATATTTTGTAGAAGCAAAAATAATTTAACTATTTTCAAATATTTTAATTTTTTCAAAAATAGTAACACCATCCTTTTAAAAGTCTGAAACGAGCATGTAAAATATTTACTCCCAAGAGAATTATTAAAACAGATACAAGCAAGCTGTAAAATAAGCGATTTTAATAGTATAAAATTAAACAAGTATCTTAATTTTAACCGGAAACTTATTCTTGTCATTAAAAAAGAAGTTAACACTATATGAAATATCCGAAGCCTTTTATATTGGATCATATTCATTAAGGAACATTTTTTATCTTTGGGGTAACTATATCTATACTATATGGATTCCGTTATTATTATAAGTCAAACAATAAATAAAATGCTATGTTAATAATTGACATCAAAGCAAGAGAAATCTTAGATTCGCGGGGAAACCCCACTATTGAAGTTGAAGTGTTGCTTGAAAGCGGAGCATTCGGGCGTGCTGCTGTTCCTTCCGGCGCTTCCACAGGTGAAAATGAAGCACTGGAATTGCGTGACGGTGATAAATCAAGATATCTTGGAAAAGGAGTTTTAAAAGCCGTTGACAATGTAAACAATATAATTGCCGAAGAGTTAATAGGCATGGACGGAACCGATCAGGTGGCAATTGACAAAAAATTGATTGAGCTGGACGGAACTAAAACCAAATCCAAACTGGGAGCTAATGCCTTGCTTGGTGTTTCGCTGGCTTGTGCAAAAGCAGCTGCAGAATTTGCAGGGCTTCCTCTGTACAAATATATCGGGGGAACAAATGCAAAGACCCTTCCGGTGCCAATGATGAATATCATTAATGGCGGATCTCATTCTGATGCGCCCATTGCTTTCCAGGAGTTTATGATCAGGCCCATTGGTGCTAAATCATTCAGGGAAGGTTTGCGTATGGGAACTGAAATTTTCCACAACCTCAAACAAGTTCTGAAAGACCGTAACCTCTCCACGGCAGTTGGCGATGAAGGAGGTTTTGCACCTGAGCTTGAAGGTACGGAAGATGCTCTTAACTGTATACTGGAAGCTATAAAAAATGCAGGGTATAAACCGGGCAGGGCAGAAGACGGCGGTGATATTTCCATAGCGCTCGACTGTGCAGCATCAGAGTTCTATAATAACGGAATATACGATTATACAAAATTTGAGGGTGCAGGAGCAGCAAAACGCTCATCTGACGAGCAGGTTGAATATTTCACCGAGCTTATTTCAAAGTATCCTGTTGATTCAATTGAAGATGGTATGCATGAAGCCGACTGGGACGGATGGGTAAAACTGACTGAAGCTATTGGAGATAAATGTCAATTAGTTGGAGACGACCTGTTTGTTACCAATGTGGAGTATCTTCAAAAAGGTATAGAACTTGGTGCATCAAACTCAATCCTGATCAAGGTTAATCAAATAGGCACTCTCACAGAAACTCTTGATGCGATTGAAATGGCACATCGTGCAGGCTACACCTCTGTTACTTCACACCGGTCAGGAGAAACAGAAGATTCAACCATTGCCGATATTGCAGTTGCCACAAACAGCGGGCAGATAAAGACCGGTTCATTAAGCCGCTCAGACAGAATGGCAAAATATAACCAACTGCTTAGAATTGAAGAAGAACTTGGAGAAAATGCAATTTATGGTTATAAAAAGGTATATAAGAAATAAATAATCTCCGGATATTTCAACAAACCGCTCCATAA
>CAZLZJ010000007.1:38797-57834 GCA_964563975.1 uncultured Prolixibacteraceae bacterium | reverse complement strand
TTATTCAACCTAAAACCATAAGATCCGGAACCTGTTTCTACCTCAATGTTGCTATCGGTTTCCTTTATTTTGCCGATCCCGTCCATCTGTTGCACCAATTTGCCGTTTTCCCATATCAGTACACCCGATTCATAAAGCCTGTTATATCCGTTACGGGTTCCCGCCGGTATTTTTATTATCGCACTACTGCCAACAGGTATTTCCACATTTAAAATAGTTGAATTTCCAACTTTTTCCCATGATGAAGAGACCCGGCCTTTCACTGTGCGGACTGATGCACCGGCTGATTTCAGGTCACCTGATATTTTTGGAGCTATACTTATCTCTTCGAATCCCGGCTTCAGAGGGCGAATGCCGGCAATATCCTTATAGAAAAACTCATCGATACTGCCAAACATAATATGGTTGAGCGAATTCATTGCTGCGTCAAAGTAACGATACCCTCCCCAACGCTCCCACAATGTTGTGGCGCCTTTGGCAACCATATATCCCCAACCCGGAAACTTAACTGTTGCTGCCATATTATATAGCACCTCATCCATCCCAAACTTTGGAAGAACCTGTACCAGGGCTTTTGTACCCAATATTCCTGTCTGAAGGTGCCCTTCGTCAAAGCTTATCCGTTTTGCAAGGCTGTTGGCAACTTTGTCCGCAACATTATCATCAACAATACCGGCATAAAGAGGGAATGCAATGCTGGTCTGGGAGCCTGTTCCGTAAGTATGATCATCCGGGTTAAAATACTTTTTATTAAAAGCCTCTTTTATCTCTGCTGCCAACTTTTTATACTCCTGAACCTTAATATCATTACCTAAAAGATCAGCAAGCTCTGACATAATTACTGCGCTTTCATAAAAATAGCCGGTAGAGGTTATTGAAACTGAATTATCACGCGGACTATAGGCTAATCTTGGCGGCACCCAGTCACCCCTGCCCTTATGTATTATCATATTTTCTGATATGGATTTCATATAACCCATCCATTTGTCAAGACTGTTAAAATGCTGTTCTACAATTCGCTTATCATTATAATAGCGATACATATAATTTACCAGCAAAGGATATGCAACCTGCCAGGCAGGTGTGCCTTCCAAAGATCCTCCAGTGGCATGGGGAACAAAATCGGGAACACTGCCATTCTCATTCTGGTCATCCTGAATATCTTTAAGCCACTTTGTATAAAAAGCTGCCATATCAAAATTCAAAATTGCCTCTTCTGCTGTAAGATGACCATCACCCATCCACCCCAATCTCTCATCTCTGTGAGGCGTATCGGTAGGAACACTATGCAGATTGGTAAGTTGTCCCCAGATAATATTACTGTGAATTTGATTCAACAAAGAGTTTGAACAGCTAAATGTCCCTTCCACGGGAACATCTGAATAAACCACCCTTGCCTCAACTGTTGTAAGATCAGGTTCACCGGGGTAGCCTTCCAATTGTACATAACGAAAGCCCTGGTATGTAAAACGAGGTTCATAAATCTCTCCTTCATTATCTCCCTTTAAGATATATATATTGCGTGCTTTAGATGAGCGATTCGGACTTATATCCAATGTGTCCGTTAACCCGGCAACAGGCTGATTCTTCATTATAGCAATACTCTGCATCGTTGTTGGTGAGGTACGAATCAACACCTCGTTCCCTTCACCCCCTTTTACTTTAATGCGCGGCCACCCGGTAATATCCTGTCCAAAATCATAGAGATAAATGCCCTCAACAGGCTCCCACATTCTTACTGCCCTTAATGTTGCCACAACCCTCATAGGGGGCATTAGCTGGGAATCAATTTTTCGCCCTGCAGGAACTTTTACCTGAATTGCATTTTTCCATCCTGAATCATCATAACCTGCAATATTCCATCCGGATTTTTCTTTTCTGGCATCATAAATCTCGCCATCATAAATACTATTCTCCACAACAGGGCTTTCACTCACTTTCCAATCTTCATCAGAAACAACCATGGTAACACTTCCATCTGTATGTTTAACGATTAACTGGAATATCATCTGGCACCGATCCTCATACTGTTTGCGCATACGATGAATAAACCACCCGTTGCCAAGCCATGCTCCAACTGCATTACTGCCTGATTTCAGATAATCGGTAACATCATAGGCAGAATATAGCACTCTTTTGGAATAATCAGTTGTACCGGGATCCAACACATGATCTCCAACTTTCTCTCCATTTAAATACAGCTCATAATATCCTAATCCGACAATATAAGCATAAGCTTCAGCCACAGGTTTGTTAAGTGAAAATTCCCTGCGCAGGATCGGAGAAGAATTTTTTATATCCGCAGGACCAATCCACTTACCATGCCAATCTGAATTATTCATTGGACCTACATGAAAACCGGCAATATCACTCCATACTCCGGCTTCTCCGTTTTTGTCCCATAACCTTACACGCCAAAAATAGGTTTGCCCGGTTTCTAAGGGCTGCCCTTCATAAACTATATTAACAGAATTTGATGACCGGGTCTTACCTGTATCCCAAACTTTAGGGCCACTGTTCAATAAGTTTTCTACAGATCCGGCAACTTCAATTTGCCAGGCAGACTGCTCAGATCCTCTTGCTGAACTGACGGGGATCCAGGATAACCGCGGATCAGGAATATTCACTCCTGCCGGATCCTCCATATATTCCACCTTCAGACTGCATGCCTTAATATCCTGTGCAGAAAGAGAACCGGAAATTATTATGCCGCATAAAACAAGCAGCACTGAAATGATGATATTACTTATTTGATTCATTTTATTTATATTTATCAGATATCCTCAAATTTAGTTGCAAAAGTTTATTAAAGCCGGGTGCTATGTTGGTTTTTATACCCTGAAACTCAGTATAAATAAATTAACTATTTTTTTTGCGAGCTTGCCCTTCAGATAATCCAATAACCTGTACACCTGTTTTTTTACTGTATCAGGTTTAATCCCTAACAACTGCCCGATTTCATTATAAGTCAAACCACTGTTGAACTTAAGAAAAAGAAGCTCCCTTTTTGCAGAATCAAGCGAAAGGAGCTCTTTCTGCAATAAAACTATATTCTCTTCTTTAACCTCCTGCGCCTCCTGCTCAAGTGAAAATTTAAGATCAAAAAAATCGGGTAATTGTTCAGGATGGGTAAAACGATTTTTTTCACGCAGCTTTTTTATTAATATATGCTTCAGAGTCTTAATCAGATAAAACTCAAGCGACTCCGGCTTATTTAAAGATTTGCCATAAGTGTATATTTCAACAAACATATCCTGAATAGAATCTAAAAGCAGTGACCTGTCGGATGTAATCCTGGATCCGTAAGAATACAAAATATCAATATACTCATTATAGATTGTTTCAAAAGCGCAGCGATCGCCTGCTCTGAACTTTTCCCATATTAATTGCCGGTATTCACGGTTAGTCAATAGATCCACTTTTTATTGGCTTAAAGTATGAAACTAAAATAGTAAAATATTTTACTGTGTACAAAATTATTTAGCTTTTTGAAAAACAATCTCACTCAATCCTGCAACTGTTTTATTATCCTCATCAAGATAAATTCTGACAGTCAGCCGTCTGTCATTTACTTCAGCAATCCTCTCTGTAGTCCAATCAAATTCTCCGGCTTTAAGAGATAAGGTAAACGGCCTGACTCCTTCAAACTCAATCTTTTGCCAGGTATCTGAAAATATATCTCCGGCTTTTGCCCTGATCCTGTAGGTCCCGTTCGGAACGCTTATCTCATAATCAAAATAGTTTAATGGATTTTCACATTCAGCACCTGTACCCCTGAACATTATTTTTCTCAATCGCACATTGCCGTCAATTCCATCAGTCACAAACTCAACTTTATCAGCAATATTCCATTTCCCGGTTAACCACCCTTTACCCTCATACACTTCAAATTCCTGGCTGTTTTTGCGATTACCGCACTGGTAATCCGGCTTTCCAAAATTTATCCTGCCTTTGCTATATTGTCTTATATGATAAAAGTCATCTTTAAAGTATAATTCATATAACTGTGGAAATCCATTTATTAAATTACTGAAAACGTCAGAAGGCAGCGGAATTGTATCACATCTAACTATTCCAAACTGCAGATGTCCCCATAACGGGTCACCCCATGCTGTGCCGATAATATCTCCTTTTGCTAACTTCCTGCCTTTTTTCACTGATAAACTTCTTTTATAAACTTTATTGTATATATAAAAAATTTCAGACTGAGATTCACTTTCCAAAAGGACACATACAGAGTTATCATCATTTTCGGACAGCTCTCCTGAAATCCATACAACATTTGAATTTTCTATAGCCGTCAGCCAATGTTTATCCACTCCTTTTGCATCATGAAGGTCGATACCGATACCCGGATATACGTCATTTTGACCATCTCCCGGAAACGAAAACATATAACTCTCCTCTTCAGACGACCATAAAAAACCATCATTAAAACAAACCGGAAAAATATATCTATCTGTATCAAGCATGGGAACTCCTGCTTTACAGAGGCATATCAATGCATCTTTTGTCAGCAATCCGTGCATAAAAGCATTTCCGGATAAGCCTTTTACATTTTTATTATCTGCAACAAATATCCTGTTCCCCCTAATAGAAACCGCCGGAGAGCGCCTTGCAACTTTTAATTCAAGTGTATCGTCTCCTATCTTAACCAGATTATAATGATTTTCTATCTTCAACAAGGTAACTTTAACATCATTAAAAAATATTGACTCCCCAACCTCCATATCATAATAGTGACAATTACTCCATTTAAAATCAGGAAGCCTTGCAGACTGTGCTTTAACATTTATTATTGCAACAGAAAAAAGTATTACTGTGAAAAATATCTTTTTCAATCAGATAATATTTAAAATAATAGTTCTCAATCACATAAAAAGCCATCAGGATTTCTTCCTTTCACTCCTTTTTCTTTATAAAAAGCTTTCAGCCTTTTAATATCTTCAGCTGCATTAGCAGTTATTTCAAATTCACCATAAAGTGTTACAATCTTTCGTCCCCAGTCAAAACTTACCACATAAACCGGAACATTTGCACTCCTTGCAATGGTGTGAAAGCCCGCCTTCCAGTTTTTCACCGGTTTCCTGGTTCCTTCCGGTGTAATGGCAAGCTGCATATACTCCCTCTCATTAAACTGCTTTACTGCCTGACGGATAACATTGGCTCCTTTTGACCGGTCGGTGGGGATTCCTCCCATTTTTTTCAATACCCCTCCCAAGGGCCAAAAAAAGAACTCTTTTTTTATAAGTACATTGGCTTTACCTCCCAATGAAGTGTAAAATAACCAGGACACTACAAAATCCCATGAACTTGTATGAGGAGCCCCTACAATAATACACTTTGGAACATTTATAATCTCTCCTGCAGATTTCCAGCCTGCCGCTTTTAACAGAAATTTACTTATCTGCTTTATCATAAACTATTTTTTTTATCCTGATATTACAAGCTCCTGCATATTCCAACAAAAGGCCAACAGCTGTTTTTACAGCATCATTCAAGCCTTCCCTATAACCAAAATCAACAATTACCATAAGAAACCTCTTTGTTTCATTTGTCACTGCGGTCCTTACAGAATCGCTTGTAGGTGACCCAAAAGCTCCCAATGAATCTCTGAAAACCGGCAAACTCTCAATATTCAGCTCACCTCGTCCGATAGCCTGATACTCTTCATCACCGCGGCCTATGGAAAAGCGAATATCTCCTGATATTTTATCAGCATCGTACCCGCCAATAGAGTACCCGGTAGAAATTGAAACAAAATTTAACAAGTCTACAACATTATTTATCTGAAAAATATCCTTTTGCTTAACAATGCGCCTGAGTAATGCCTCAGCCGACAATCTGTAACGTGCAGGGTCTTTCCCGCATACTTTATAACCCCGGCGCGATGCTGCAACAGCATCCATTTTACCGATAGCCTCTACTTTCAATGAAGCTGAAATATCGTTAACTTTTTTGTCAATCAGCCCCCAAAGCTCATCATTCTTATCTTCAATCACCACTGTACTCTCAATAGATACAAGTGTTACTGCAGGTATTTTTTGAGCTATCTCTTCAGAAATCGTTATGGTTGTCATTTAAAAATCTTTATAAAAAAGTTTTTAATCCTTAAAAGAATAAAAAATATTACACCCGGCAAAATAACTGAATGCAGTTATTAATCTAATCAATTCTCACAAAAAAAAAGAGGCTGCCTACTTATGAGACAACCCCTTTTTTTAAAGCGTTATAATTTTTCAGATAATTTCCACATTAAAAGCAACCGGTCCCCGGTCGCTTTCTTTGATTTCAAACTGAACAGACTGATCTGCTTCCAGGCCAAACTGTCCGTCTTTAATTCCTGTACGATGAACAAAAACGTCTTTCCCTTCATCAGCATGAATAAATCCATACCCCTTGACGTTGTCGTACCATTTTACTTTTCCCTGCATAAATTTAATTTTAATAACGGCCTCCCCTGCCATGACCTCCTCTGCGATTTCCTCCGCCTCTGGAATCATTAGATTTAGGACGGGACTCATTAACCTTAATGTTACGTCCGCCCAATTCGGCATTGTTTAATTCTTCGATGGCTTTGTTGGCTTCGGCATCATTATCCATTTCGACGAAACCAAAACCTTTACTGCGGCCTGATAATTTATCAGAAATTATCTTCACCGCAGAGACTTCACCATACTCTTCAAAAATTTCTCTCAAATCTTCCTCAACAACATTATACGGAAGATTTCCAACATAAATGTTCATTTGTTAATATTTAAAATTAATAAAAACAGGTCCTGCCGCATAGACAATGAAAACCAAGAATTGTTTTAATCCGGATTTAAATGAATATAGAATTTGTATAACTTCTGAAACCAAAATAAATCGTGGCGAAAAACAGGGAAGGATAACCGTGTCGGACAGCAGAAAACCTAAAACTTTCAACAAAAAAAGATCAACTTGTTAATTTTGAGATAATATTAAAATCATCTCTGAATTCACGATGCAAAGTTAAACTAAAAATGGAATAATCAAATATTTAACTGCCTGATATTTTAATAGATTATAATTTTTACAAAAAATAAAAAATCATCCTATCTCTTCAAGGTTATAAGGAGTTTCCTGATAAACATAATAATTCAACCAATTTGTAAATAACAGGTTGGCAGCAGACCCCCACAACATTAAAGGAGAAACCGACAAATCATCTCCGGGATAATAGTTTGCCGGTATTTTTATGGGTATCTTTTTTGCAAGATCTCTTTTATACTCAAGGTCAAGGGTATATCTTGAATATTCAAAATGTCCGGTTATAAACAGTTGCCTTCCGCCTTTAGCTTTTACTATTGCAACACCGGCATTTTCAGAATTGGCAATTATATCCAACTGATCAACTTTTCTGATATCTTCAGCTTTTACTTCGGTATATCTTGAATGTGGCATATAAAAAATATCATCAAATCCTCTTAATATTGGCAAAAGATTATTTGAATGAGTATGTTCAAACACTCCGAAAACCTTTTCGGGAAGTTCATATTTGGGTACACCATAATAGTGATACAATCCCGCCTGGGCAGCCCAACATATAAATATTGATGAAAACACATGGCTCTTTGCCCATTGAAATATACTCTTTAGCTCATCCCAATAATTAACCTCCTCAAAAGGCAAAAGCTCTACCGGAGCCCCGGTAATTATCATACCGTCATATTTTTTATCTTTAAGCTCATCAAAGTTTTTATAAAACATCTTCATATGGTCAGAAGAGGTATTTTTAGGCTTATGTTTTTTAATCTTCAAAAAATCAATCTCTATCTGTAACGGTGAATTGGAAAGTAGCCGCAACAGATCGGTTTCGGCATTAATTTTTAAAGGCATCAGGTTAAGAATAATAATTTTCAAAGGACGAATATCCTGTTGTTTTGCACGAGTTTCATCCATTACAAAAATATTCTCTTTCCTAAGTATATCTATAGCCGGCAATTTATCAGGAACATTTACTGGCATAATTCAATATTCTTTTGTATTTTAAAATCAATCTGACAGTTGCAAATTTATCTGTCTAACTTTAGTTACTCCTTATTTTCAATCTTTCAGCGCCTGTTCAAAATCAGCAATTATATCATCAATATGTTCTAATCCGACACTTACCCTTAGTTGGGCAGGATAAACTCCCGCTGCTATCTGCTCCTCTTCCGTCAATTGCTGATGGGTTGTCGATGCCGGCTGAATTACTAAAGTCTTCGCATCGCCAACATTTGCCAGGTGACTTACTAATTTAAGTTTGTCAACTACACTGTTAGCTGCCTCTTTGCCGCCCTTAACTGTAAAAGACAAAACCCCGCCTGCACCTTTAGGGAGATATTTCCGGGCATTGGCATAAGAGGGATTTCCCTCAAGCCCGGGATAATTGACACTTTCCACATTAGAGTGTCCCGCCAGCCATCTTGCCAGTGCAACTGTATTTTCAACATGCCTCTCCATTCTAAGTGATAAAGTTTCAAGCCCCTGAAGTAACAAAAATGAGTTGAAAGGACTTATCGAAGCTCCGAAATCACGTAAACTTTCAACCCGTGCTTTAGTAATAAATGCAATATTGCCAAACGGGCTGTCAAAATTGAAAGTGTCCCAAAATTTTAAACCGTGATAACTTTTTGATGGTTCGGTAAAACCGGGAAACTTTCC
Source organism: uncultured Prolixibacteraceae bacterium (assembly GCA_964563975.1). GTDB lineage: Bacteria > Bacteroidota > Bacteroidia > Bacteroidales > Prolixibacteraceae > JAAYJR01. The sequence goes on along the minus strand of CAZLZJ010000007.1, from coordinate 49,167 downwards.
GTTACCCCAATTAAATGTACCGGCATCAATTATTACTCCTCCAATGCTGGTACCATGTCCGCCAATCCATTTAGTGGCAGACTCCACAACTATATCTGCTCCATAATCAATCGGACGAAAAAGATATCCTCCCCCGGCAAATGTGTTATCTACTACAAGGGGTATCTCATATTTTTTTGCAAGCTTTTCAAATGCTTCAAAATCAGGAATAACAAAACCGGGATTCCCGATTGTTTCAAGATAAATCGCTTTGGTATTTCCATCTATTAATTTATCAAAAGATTCAACTTCAAGATCTTTGGCAAAACGTACTTCAAACCCTAACTTTCTGAAGGAGACATTAAACTGAGTATATGAGCCTCCATACAGGTAGGGAGACGACACAAAATTATCTCCTGCACCTAAAATTGTACTGAATGTCAAAAACTGGGATGCATGACCTGAAGCTACAGCTAATGCACCTACTCCCCCTTCAAGTGCGGCAATCCTTTGCTCAAAAACATCTGTCGTTGGATTATTAATTCGAGTGTAAATATTTCCAAACTCTTTCAAAGCAAACAAATTTGCTGCATGCTCGGCATTATTGAACAGGTATGATGTGGTCTGATAAAGAGGAACTGCACGCGAAAGAGTCTTATCATCCGGGTGATGACCGGCATGAAGCTGCAGGGTTTCAAATTTCAACTTATTTGTTTCCATCTATATTTACTGTTAATAGTTATAATTTTAATTTAAGATTAAATTATCTTTAAATATTTAATTTGTAAGTGATTTTTATAAAAAAAAGAAGATAAAACCGTTTGTATTATTGATGATGTGCCTTCAGTCAGCAACTTTCTTACCGAAAGAAGGCAATGGCATGGCCATGAAACAAGGTGGCAAAACAGATCCCCGCTCTTCAACAATGACGATAAAGAGCATCTTTGCAGTATATTTATTTTTTGAATTCATTTTTGCCTTTTATCTTTAGCAAATATATATATTTTTTTAATTTAATCGCCGGTATCACTGAACGGTAGTCCTTACAATAATTATTAATTAAAAAATTTGAAATTATGAAAAGAGTTTTCCTGTTAATTCCTCTCATTTTGTTAGGCTCAATGTTATTTTCACAACAAACTTTAAATGTAGTGATAGTTGGTGCGCATCCTGACGACTGCGACCTGCATGCAGGAGGTACAGCCATAAAATATGTCCGTGCAGGGCATAAAGTTCTTTTTATTTCACTCACCAATGGCGATGCAGGGCATCACGAAAAAGGCGGCGGCATACTTGGTAAGATCAGGCGCGCCGAAGCACAGGAAGCAGGCAAAAGATTTGGTGTAGAGTATATAGTTCTTGACAACCATGATGGCGAACTGATGCCGACCCTGGAAAACAGGCTCGAGCTGATAAGACTTATAAGAAGATGGAATGCGGATATAGTTATAGGACCCCGCCCGAACGATTATCATCCTGACCACCGGAACACTGCAATTCTGGTACAAGATGCTGCTTTTATGGTGATAGTGCCCAATATAGCATCAGATGTACCTGCATTGAAAAAAAATCCTGTCTTTTTATATGTTGAAGACAGATTTCAAAAACCCTACCCATTCGAGCCCGAAATTGCAGTTGACATAACAGATGTGTATGACCATAAGATCTATTGCGCAGCTGCCCATAAATCACAATTTTTTGAATGGCTTCCATGGCTGAATGACCAGCTTGACGAGATGCCTGAATCTGAAGATGCCCGGATTAAATGGCTTGCAGAAAAACGTAAGCGACCAATAACTGATAAAACCAGAGAGATTCTCATAAAATGGTATGGGCAGGAAAAAGGCGGTTCGGCCGTTGTTGCCGAAGCATTTGAGATATGTGAATATGGGCGCCGTCCTTCTGACGAAGAGATCAGAAAATTATTCCCTATGCTGAAATAAAGTTCCGCTTACTGCAAATGCTCTTTAAAAAAGTCTGTCATCCTTGTGTAAAGATGCATTGTAGTGTTTCCGCCGGTTATATTGTGATTCCTGTTTGTATATATTGCCATATCAAACTGCACACCTGCCTGGACAAGCTTTTCAGTAAATTCATATGTATTCTGCGGATGTACATTATCATCGGCCGAACCATGTATTATCAACAACCTGCCTTTTAGCTTCTCTGCATGATTAAGAGGCGAACTATCATCATAACCCTCAGGATTATCAGTAGGTATACCCATATATCTCTCTGTATAAACAGTATCATAAAAACGCCAGCTGGTAACCGGTGCAACCGCTATACCGGCTTTAAAAACACCACCGCCCCTGCACATCGAAAGGCAGGTAACAAAACCTCCGTAGCTCCAGCCAAAAATTCCAATATTACTGCCATCAATATATGGCAAAGATTTCAGGTATTTGGCAGCTTCAATCATATCATCAGACTCAAGCTTGCCCAATTGCTTAAAAGTGGATTTTCTGAAAGCCTCTCCCCTGGCAGCAGTTCCCCTGGGATCCACTGTAACTACAATAAAACCTTCCTGAGCCAAATAATAATTCCAGTGAATTTTTTTCCATGAATCTGTTACATTTTGTGAATCAGGCCCGCTATACTGGTCTATTATAACAGGATACTTTTCTGAACTATTAAAATTTGAAGGCTTTATCATAAATCCATTTAATTTAACTCCGGAAGAGGTTGTAAATGTAAAAAACTCTTTTTGAGGAAGTGTATAATTCTGCAATTTACCTATAAAGACCGTATTATCCTGCAATACCCTTTTCAACTGGTTCTTTTTAGTGTCATGCAAAGTAATGAATTCAGGTGTACTACTGTTACTGTAGTAATTAACATAGTATGTAAAATTTTTATTGAAGGAAGCTTTGTTGGTGCCGGTTTGTGAAGAAAGTTTTCCCTCTTTCTTTCCATCTCCGCTAATAAACCTTACCTCCTTAGTCAGCGGAGACTCTGATGCCGACTGATAATAGAAAATGTCCTTAGTTTTATCATATCCATAAAAATCTGTTACATCAAACTCACCTCCGGTAATTTGAGATTTTAAAAATCCAAGCCGGTCATAAAGATAGAGATGCATCCATCCGTCACGTTCACTTAAAATTACAAATCTCTCATCATCAATATATTGAAATGCATCCAGAAAACTCTCGTCAATATATTTCTCATTCTTTTCAGTAAAAATTGGCCTTGAATCGCCTGTATAAGGATTTGCATAAAGAATATCCAACTCATTTTGTCTCCTGTTCATTCTCATTACAATCAAATCTTTTGCATCCGGAGTCCAGTTAAGGCGGGGAATATATATATTCTGATTTTGGCCAATATCAATATCGGTGGTAACTCTTGAGTAAAGCTCATATGTTTTTACCGTGACAATAGAATTTTGTCCGCCCGCCTTAGGATATTTAAACGTTTTTATCCCGGGATATAGCTTATTTTCAATCAATCCCGGTTTTTCTCCTGCATACATCATAAGGCTGTAGCCACTAACCACAGATTCATCAAACTTTAAAAAAGCCAGGAATTTACTGTCCGGTGACCACCAAAATGCCTTAGTAAAACCAAACTCCTCTTCATAAACCCAATCGGGAGATCCGTTAATCATCTCATTTTCTTTACCGTCCCATGTTATCTGGCTTTCATTTCCAAATTTCAGATTTTTAATGAAAATATTATTTTCACGAACAAATGCAATATAATTTCCATCCGGAGAGAAACAGGCCAACTGCTGTGCTCCCTTCTCTGAAAGAGTGAAGAAATCTTCAGTTACAGAATTCCAAACATAATACTCAGCCTTATACGAATGCCGGTAAATTTTTTGTTTGCCGGTGATAAGCAATATTTTTGTTTCATCATTACTAAATTCATAATCCGTGAAGGTCTTGATCCGGGCATTTTCTACTTTAGAAAGATCAAATAAAGTTTCAACCATCTGTCCTGTTTCATAACTGTATTTCACTATTTTACTGTTATTTTCAGGCAATGTATAGTGAATACCGTCATTCATAGGCCTGAGCTCTTTAATAGATTCGGGATGAAATGTATTATTCAGTAAAATATCTTCAAGACTTATTTGTTGCCCGGTTTGAGCAAAAATTGTATAAACAAAAAAAACCAGCCAGATAAATGAAGTTATCTTTCTCATTTTGAAATATCTTAATTAAAAAATAATAATTAATTTATCGATAGTTGCAAACTCATAAAACATTGCACAAAATTAAAAATTGTTATGTCAGCACAAAATTAAAATAAAACATTATCTAATTATTAGCAACTAATTCATAACCACATATCTCTCCTTTTAAAATAAATTGTCAATCAAAACAAATAATTTAAAATTAAAAAAACAGTTCCGGAATGAATCATTATCTTTGCACCCCTGAAAATTGTGTTAAAAATGATTAAAATAACGTTTCCTGATAATAGTGTCAAAGAATTTCCGGGACCATTAACAGGGCTCGACATAGCACAGACTATATCTAATAGTCTTGCAAAAAAAGTTTTATCGGTAACAGTAAACGGACAAGTGTGGGATTTAACCCGTATCATAGCCGGAGATGCCGTAATAAAGCTTAACACATGGGAAGATCGTGAAGGGAAAGAAGCTTTTTGGCATTCATCTGCCCATCTTTTGGCAGATGCTGTTGAACAACTATACCCCGGCACTAAATTTGGTATAGGCCCAAACATTGAAATGGGTTTTTATTATGATATCGACCTTCCGGATGACCGGCAACTTTCTGAAAAAGACCTTCGGCAAATTGAAAAAAAGATGGCAGAGCTGGCAAGGTTACAAAGTCCGTTTGTAAGAAAGGAGATATCCAAAAAAGAGGCAAAAGAGCTTTTTACACTTAAAAATGACGAACTTAAATTAGAACTGATAAGCGAGCTGGAAGAGGGAACCATCTCTATTTATAAGCAGGGCAGTTTTATTGATCTTTGCAGAGGACCCCATTTGCCGGATACAGGATATATAAAAGCAATAAAACTTACATCAATAGCAGGAGCTTACTGGAGAGGTAACGAAAATAACAAAATGCTTACACGGATTTATGGAGTTTCTTTTCCAAAGCAGAAGATGTTGGATGAGTACCTTATATTGCTGGAAGAGGCTAAAAAAAGAGACCACAGGAAAATTGGCAAAGAGATGGAGCTGTTTACATTTTCAGATGCTGTTGGCCAGGGGCTGCCTCTTTGGTTGCCTAAAGGAACACAGCTGAGAATGCAACTGGAAGAGTTCCTTAAAAAAGTTCAAAAAATGTATAACTATGAACAGGTCATTACTCCACATATAGGTGATGTTAAATTATATAAAATTTCAGGTCATTACGAAAAATATGGAAAGGACTCATTCAGAACCATTGCCACTCCGGCAGAAGGTGAAGAGTATATGCTTAAGCCAATGAACTGTCCGCACCATTGTGAAATATACAAATCAAAACCCCGCTCATATAAGGATCTTCCTGTCAGAATGGCTGAATTTGGAACCGTTTACAGATATGAGCAAAGTGGCGAATTACACGGACTAACCAGAGTGCGTGGCTTTACACAGGATGATGCACATATTTTTTGCAGGCCCGACCAGCTGAAAGATGAATTTAAAAAGGTAATTGATATTATATTCATAATTTTTAAGGCGCTCCACTTTAATGATTATGTTGCCCAGATTTCTCTTCGTGACAATGAAAATCCCGAAAAATATATGGGAACCAAAGAGAGCTGGGATAAAGCCGAGCAAGCTATTATTGAAGCATGCGAAGAAAAAGGTCTTAAAACCACCAGAGAGAGAGGTGAAGCAGCATTTTACGGCCCGAAACTTGATTTTATGGTAAGAGATGCATTAGGGCGCAGCTGGCAACTTGGAACAATACAGGTCGATTATAATCTTCCTGAAAGGTTCAATCTTGAATATACCGGAGCAGATGACATCAGACACCGTCCGGTAATGATCCACAGAGCCCCATTCGGATCACTTGAACGCTTTGTGGCCGTGCTGATTGAACATACTGCCGGTAAATTTCCTCTTTGGCTTGCCCCGGAACAGGTTGTCCTTTTACCAATCAGTGAAAAGTATAATGAATATGCTCAAAAAGTTTTAAGTTTTCTAAATAATTACGATATTCGCACCATTATTGACGATCGTAATGAGAAGATTGGTAGAAAGATACGCGATAATGAACTTAAACGTATTCCTTATATGCTGATTGTTGGCGAACAGGAAGCAGAATCTGAAACTATTTCAGTTCGCCGTCAAGGCCATGGAAATCAAGGAGTGATGAAAATCAAAGAGTTTGCTGACATGGTATTGGCCATGCTTAAAAATCAGCAATAAAATTTTTAACTAACTAAATAATAGGAGGATAAAAGTATAGCAATTAAAAGACAAAGCGTTGGAAGATACCCCGGAAGAAAAAGAGAGAGGGGAGCTCAACACAGGATCAATAAATTTATTATTGCCCAACAGGTTAGGTTAGTGGGAGACAATATTGAAAATCCCGGGATCTATCCCTTGAGGGAAGCTTTAAAAATAGCAGATGAATTAGAACTGGATCTGGTGGAAATATCTCCAAAAGCAGATCCCCCGGTTTGTAAGATCATTGACTATTCCAAGTTTCTGTACCAGCAAAAAAAGAAACAAAAGGAGATGAAGGCAAAGGCGTTCAAAATTGTAGTGAAAGAGATCCGCTTCGGGCCGCAAACTGATAACCATGACTTTGAATTTAAACTCAGGCATGCAGAAAAGTTCTTAAAAGAAGGGGCAAAAGTAAAAGCTTATGTCTTTTTTAAAGGAAGATCAATCCTGTTTAAAGAACAGGGAGAAATACTGCTCCTGAAACTGGCAACCGCTCTGGAAGATTTAGGTATTGTAGAACAGTTGCCAAAGCTTGAAGGAAAGAGAATGACAATAATAATTTCGCCTAAAAAGAAATAATACGGATTTTGATAAAAATAAATAAGTAGGATTATGCCAAAAATGAAGACAAATTCCGGAGCAAAAAAACGATTTAAGCTTACCGGAACAGGAAAGATTAAAAGAAAACATGCTTATAAAAGCCACATTCTCACTAAAAAAAGTAAAAAGCGTAAACGTAATCTGGGCTACTGGACTACTGTTGACAAAGACAATGAGAATCATGTGAAGTTTCTTTTAAACTTAAAGTAAAATTAAAAAATAGTTATTAACCGGATTATTGTGCTTAAAAGTATCCCTACACCGGGAACGCCAATAATCAAAAAAACAAAAGTATGCCAAGAAGTGTAAATCATGCAGCATCACGTGCCCGAAGAAAAAAAATATTAAAAAGAACTAAAGGTTATTTCGGTGCGCGTAAAAATGTCTGGACAGTCGCTAAAGGTACCTATGAAAAAGGACTGCAATATGCTTATCGCGACAGAAAAACAAAAAAAAGAACCTTTCGTGCATTATGGATACAGCGTATTAACGCTGCTGCAAGAATTGAAGGATTATCATATTCACGGTTCATGGGGCTGTTAAAAGAAAAAAACATCCTTATCAACCGGAAAGTACTGGCCGATTTAGCCATGAACCAGCCTGAAGCATTTAAGGCTATTGTTGAAAAAGTAAAGTAATTAATTTGTAATTTTATCGACTGACGTTCTGATGTAAATATCATCACAAAAATACTTAAACTGATAATATTATGAAGAACCTGCTTTTTTTTATTTATGTTATTGTTTTTGTTGCTTGCTCTGCTGAAATTAAAAAAGAGATTGAAATGCCATATACAAATGCTGATTTTGATGCAGTGGTTGATGGAAAATCAACCCGGTTATTTAAAATGGAGAATAAAAATGGGATGGTAGTTACATTGACCAATTATGGTGCAAAAATTGTTTCAGTATATGCTAAGAATAAAAACGGAGATTTTGATGATGTGATACTTGGCTTTAAATCAATCGACGATTACCTGAAATATGGTGCCAGCCACGGGGCTGTGGTGGGTCCCTATGCAAACCGTATTTCAGGGGCTAAGTTCACTATCGGAGATAAAACCTACAACCTGCCTGTAAATAACGGTGAAGCTTGTCTGCATTCAGGACCTGACAGCTGGTACAGAATGGTATGGGACTATGAAAAGCAGGGGAATATTACCACTTTTATGCTTGACAGCCCGGATGGGGAATTTGGATTTCCCGGAAACAAAACAGTAAGGGTAAAATATACCCTGACCGATGAAGATGAACTCAGGCTGGATTATGAAGTCACTACCGATGAATATACCCATATAAATGTTACAAACCACACTTACTTTAATCTCCGGGGAGAGGGTAACGGTGATATTCTTGACCATATCTTAGTGATAAATGCAGATAAGTCAACTCCGGTTCTTGATGCATCAATGATACCTACAGGCGAAATTGCAGATATCAGGGGCACCGGACTGGATTTTACCTCACCCCGCAGAATCGGGGAATTTATTGATACAGACAACCCCCAGTTAGTTTATGGATCGGGATATGACTTTAATTATGTAATCAATAAAGAACCGGGAGTCCTTGCATTTGCCGCAAGTGCATTTGAGCCTGAAAGCGGCAGGTATATGGAGGTCTACACCACAGAGCCGGGAGTACAACTTTACACCGGCAACCATCTTAAAGGAGATGAAACAGGCAAAAAAGGCAGGCCTTATACCAAACGTACCGGATTCTGTCTTGAAACACAACATTTTCCGGATACTCCTAACCAGCCGGCGTTCCCTTCAACTCTATTGAAACCGGGTGAGATGTACAAATCAACTACAATTTTTAAATTCTCAGTTAAATAAATTTAATTTTTTTTAACAAATTGCAAACTTATGCAGAAAAAAGTAGCAATTATTACCGGTGCTTCCTCCGGAATCGGGAAAGCACTTGCAAAAAAATATGCAGATAAAGGATGGTGCTTGGTACTGGGAGCCAGGCGTGAAGATCGGCTAAAGGAGATTCGGAATACCCTGAATGCAGAAGTTCTGACCGTAAGAACAGATGTAACCGTTGAGTCTGATTGCAAAGCCCTGATTGAAAAAGCTATTGAAAAGTTCGGACATATAGATATACTTATAAACAATGCAGGAATATCAATGCGCGCACTTTTTAATGATATCAGCCTTGATGTAATCCGCAGGGTGATGGATGTAAATTTTTGGGGAACGGTATATTGTTCCAAGTATGCACTCCCCTACCTTATAAAAAGCCGGGGCACACTTATTGGAATAATTTCAGTTGGAGGATATACCGGCCTGCCCGGCAGAACAGGTTATTCAGCTTCCAAATTTGCAGTAAGGGGATTTTTAGAAACTTTACGAACGGAAAATATGAAAACCGGGCTTCATGTATTAATTGTTGCGCCGGGATTTACTGCTTCCGAAATCAGAAAATCAGCACTTACGGCAAATGGCAGTCCTCAGGGAGAAACACCGCGAAACGAACAAAAAATGATGTCGGCAGAAGATTGTGCCGGACATATATACAATGCTGCAGAAAAAAGAAAACGGCAGTTGATCCTTACTTTCATTGAAGGCAAATTAACCGTGTTCCTTTCAAAAATTTGTCCCGGGTTTGTAGATAAAATGTCATATAGGATGTTTGCAAATGAACCTGATTCTCCTTTTTAACTGACTTTTTGAAAAAGTGAATAAAAATTATAATAATTAAAAATTCAACAAGTGAAGCAATTCTGTCTTTTATTAATCTTTTCTATTTTAGCAACGACTTCTCCGGCACAGGATAAAATCTTAAAAGTATGGCCAAACGGCGCCCCAAACCACAATGGAATGGACAAACCTGAAGAAAAATTTGAAGGGATACGGGTTAGAAATGTGTCAGTGGCAGAAATTTTTGTATTTCTTCCGGTTGATGAGATCAACACCGGCGCAGCAGTAGTTATATGTCCCGGAGGGGGATACGGTATTTTAGCCATGGACCACGAAGGGTTTGAAATAGCCAAATGGCTGCAATCAAAAGGTATTGCCGGTGTGGTGCTTAAATATCGCTTACCCTATGGACACCATGAAATACCATCTTGTGACGCCAGACAGGCTATACGTATCGTCAGGGCAAATGCGGAAAAATGGAAGATCAACACAGATAAAATAGGAATAGCTGGTTCGTCAGCAGGGGGTCATCTGGCTTCAACAATAGGAACTCAATTTAATATAAACCCAAAAGAGAGTCAATTGCCACCCGAAAATATCAGTTGCCGTCCCGATTTTATGTTGCTCCTCTATCCTGTAATCTCTTTTAATGAGGAGTTCGGGCATATGGGATCGCGAAAAAACCTTATCGGTGAAGGAAATAACCGGCATTTGACTGAAATGTACTCAAATGAACTGCACGTAACGGAAAATACTCCTCCTGCTTTTTTAGTACTTGCCGATGATGACAAG
>CAZLZJ010000007.1:0-38697 GCA_964563975.1 uncultured Prolixibacteraceae bacterium | reverse complement strand
GCACGTAACGGAAAATACTCCTCCTGCTTTTTTAGTACTTGCCGATGATGACAAGGTTGTATTGCCAAAAAACTCAATTGAATTTTATTCAGCCCTGAAAAGAGAAAATATCCCTGCTGAAATACATATTTTCAGAGAAGGAGGTCATGGCTTTGGAATGAATAAAAAAAACCTTCCCGCAGACCAATGGCCGGAACTGTTCTATTTATGGCTTAAAGCAATTAAAATTATTAAATGATGAAATCTTGTCATCCTGTCAATATTCTTCGTTTTTGTCCAAAATGCGGATCAGGTGAGTTCAAAGCTAAATCTGAAAGATCATTAAAATGTTACAATTGTGGCTTTCTTATGTTTATAAATTCTGCCGCTGCAGTTGCTGCTCTCATAAGTAACAGCAACAATAAACTGCTGCTGACAGTCAGGGGTATTGAGCCTGATTATGGTAAACTCGACCTTCCCGGTGGATTTATTAACCCCGGGGAAACAGCCGAAAATGCAGTAAAACGGGAATTAAACGAAGAACTGGGGCTTAAAGTTAAATCTGTTAAATATATAGGATCATTACCTAATGAGTATCTTTTTGACGGATTAATAGTCTTTACACTCGACATGGCATTTAGTGTTGAACCTTATTCTCTTGATAACCTTAAGCCTATGGATGATATTTCTGATTTTGGTTTTTTCTCGGAAAAGGAGATAGATTATAACAATATCCCGGCTCCTTCAATCAGATCATTTGTTAAACAATTTTTCAAAAAATAACATAAATAGATCATTTCAAAATTAAACAGCCTGAAAAAAATCAAACAGATGAATGATGCCCGCCAAAATATAAAAACCCTACGGTTAGAACTGCTTAAACGCAACTTAGATGCATTATATATATCAGGAACAGATCCACATTCGGGCGAATATATGACAAAACACTGGCAAATAAGGGAGTTTATTTCAGGCTTTACAGGATCTAACGGTATCATTATAGTAACTCAGGAAGAGGCCGGACTTTGGACTGATTCAAGGTATTTTCTACAGGCAGCAGAGCAGTTAAAAGGTTCCGGAATAAAAATGTATAAGCTGAAGGTGCCTGAAGCAGTAACCCCTGAAATATGGCTGCCAAAAAAATTATCGCCCGGCAGCAAAATGGGATTTGATCCCCGAACTCTCACTCTGTCCGGGTACAGAAATTTAAGTAAAAACTTAGAAGCTGCAGGCATTCACATGACAGAAACATATAGCATATTTGATAAAATGTGGCCTGGCAGGCCTGAACTTCCAAAAAATGAAATTTTTGAATTTCCCGTAAAATATGCAGGTCTGTCAAGAAAAGAGAAAAAAGAGCAGGTTTTGACTGAACTTAAGCGATTAGATGCCGATATGCAGATTATAACCACTACTGACGAGCTTGCATGGCTTTTTAATCTTAGAGGTTCTGATGTTCTTTATAATCCGGTATTTACAGGCTACGGTATTATCGGTAAAGATAATTACACTCTTTTCACAGACAACAATAAAATACCATATCAATTAAAAGTAAAACTTGAAAAAGAGAAGATAAAAGTTGCCGGATACAGTGATTTCTTTTCTCAGCTTAAATCACTAAAAGAAAATACTGTTTATTTAGATCCGTTTACCGCTAACTATTCTGTTTACAGTGCACTATTCACAAATAATAAAATAAAAGAGGGATTGTCAATAATATCAACACTCAAGTCAAAAAAGAGTGCTGTTGAACTGGCAGGTTTCCGTGAAGCTGCAAAAAAAGATGGCGTGGCATTAACAGAATTTTTATACTGGCTGAAACAAAACAGAGAATCGCCTGAGCTGACCGAATATACGGCAGGGCTTAAAATAGCGGAGTTCCGGAACCGGCAAACCGGATACAAAGGAGAAAGCTTTGCGCCTATCGTGGGTTACGGGGAACATGGAGCTGTTGTGCATTACAGTGCATGTAAAACCAAGGCTTTTCAATTAAAGAAAGAGGGCATTTTGCTGGTTGACTCGGGAGGGCATTACCTCAATGGAACAACCGATATAACAAGAACTTTTGCCCTGGGGCCTGTTACTGAGCAGCAAAAAACAGATTTTACATTAGTACTTAAAGGAGTTATTTCTCTTTCAGAAGCTGTTTTTCCCCGGGGCACCAAAGGTTGGCAAATTGATATCCTGGCAAGAAAATCGCTCTGGAAACACGGTATGAACTATGGACATGGCACCGGTCATGGTATCGGGCACTTTTTGAATGTCCATGAAGGACCGGTCTCCATACGCCATGATTATAGTGAAATACCTATTTCCGCAGGAATGGTTCTCTCAAATGAGCCGGGTCTGTATCGTGAAGGAAAATATGGCATTCGTATAGAAAATATGATGGAGTGTGTAAAAAAAGAGGAGACAGAATTTGGTACTTTTTTGGGATTCGAAACAATTACATTATTTCCTGTAGATATTAATCTGATAAAACCGGAACTTCTTACAAAAGAGGAGAAAGAGTGGGTTAACAATTATCACAAAAAAGTAAAAGCTGAAATAAAACCATTACTGAATAAGGAGCTGCATAAGTTTTTCGAATCATTAACAAGAGAGATAGACTAATGATGAAGCAATTATATTACAACTGTTAGGCCCTTCATTAAAAAGCAGATCGAGAATACTTAAATTTGGAATAAAACCAAACTTTTCGGAAAATACCTGGGTATACTCTTTAGGTGAAAAATTATTATCAGGCAACTCTTTATGTTCTTTAGGAGTAAATTCGCTCCGAAGGTTTAAAGTCCCTGACGGTACTTTTTCAAATGCTTCCGTATATTTTATGTCAGATTCAATGCCAATAAGGTTGCAAACACTTTCATGAATTGCCAGATTAAAATCAAAAAGGTATTTCCATCTTTTACTGAAAAATTCAAACAGATCATCTTTGTAATAACAAAAAAATGGAGATGAATTGTATGCAGAAAAAATTGTACGCCAATGATTTCTCTGCCATTCAGTGTCGTATGAAATTAAAATATCCTTTACCGGCGTTTTGCCTCTTCTCCCGTTAACAACAGGTACCACCAAAGATATGACACCATTAGCCCCAAGTAGTTCACACCGGTTTCTATATGTCTGTTTGGGAAAATTTTCAAACTGCTCTATATAAATATTTTTATAAAGCATTAGTTTGGAAAAATACCTTACCTGTCCAAAAAACTGTGTGCTTAACAGCACAGGAACTTCACTTTTACTGATCATTCCCCGAAAAACGATTTATCTTCTCCTTCAGTATCCTCATCCAACTCTATTCCTTCAGGATCTGTATCATCCTCCTCTTCCTGTTCTGCCTCCGGCCGGCCTCCCTGCTTTTTAATAATTTTTGCAATTCGCTTATTCTCTTTACTTAACCTCCAGACCTTGGGATAATAGTAAGAAAAAGCCAGGATGTAGCCCAATACCAGACAAACAATCAGCACCAATACCAAAGGTGCATTGCTAATCTCCCAGAAAAAAACATTAATAGTTACCTCAAAAGAATTTTGCAGTGTGAAAATCACCAATAGAATAGCTAAGATAAGGACAAAAATAATTGCTATGTGCATCTCCTTAAAATTTTATTCCAATATATAAAAAATGGATAAAAAAATTTTAACAAATCACAAAAATATCAAATATAAATTAATGAATTGATCTGAACATTCTTCCAAACCTGATCTTGTTAAGAAAAGATTTATCCTTATCCAATGACAGCCAGATAAAACTGGCTTTTCCTACTATATGATCCTCGGGAACAAATCCCCAAAATCTTGAATCAGCCGAGTTATGCCTGTTATCTCCCATCATCCAGTAATAATCCATCTTAAAGGTGTAAGAAGCAGCTTTCTCCCCATTAATATAAATTAAGCCATTCTCTATTTTCAGATCGTTCCCCTCATATACATCAATAATCCTCCTGTAAAACGGAAGATTCTCAGAGGTCAAGGTTACTGTTTCTCCTTTGGCCGGAATAGTGAGAGGACCAAAGTTGTCAACATCCCAATTGAAATTTTCATCAGACGGAAAAATACTTTCATCAGCCTCACCGGGGTCTTTAATTAATTTCTCAACCGATATAACATTATTGAACTTCTTAAGCTCTTCCGCATTTGCTTCCGTAAGAGGAAAAATATATCTTTCACTTGAATATGATGTCCTGTCTGCATTAGAAATTTTAAGGCGGTCGAGAGCTTTCGGATTTATAGCGGTGCCATTTGTTGTAACCATATAGTTATACTGTACCCCGGCAAAATGTTCCACCGGCTTTTTATTTACCAGCAATTCTCCTTTTATCATCTGTACCTCATCACCCGGTATGCCAATACACCGTTTTATATAATTTTCACGTTTATCGACAGGCCTGGCTACTACTTTGCCAAAATTGCCCGGATCATCCCAAATGCGCTGTCTGCCATAGCTCCTTTCCAACTGATAATAGCTTTGGTTTTGAAGATAGAGGGCAACAGTGTCTCCCTCGGGAAAATGAAAAACTACAATATCATTATTTTTAATCTTCCCGAAACCTTTCATCCGCCTGTATGGCCTTTTAATCCACTCTACATAAGATTTTTTTGTTCTGGTCAATGGCAATGTGTTATGAACAAATGGAAATGAAAGGGGAGTATTTGGCGTTTTCGGCCCATATGCCACTTTGCTTACAAAAAGATAATCACCAACAAGAAGTGATTTTTCCATTGAAGATGTAGGTATTGTATAAGCCTCAATAAAAAACATTCTGATAAATGTTGCTGCAATAATGGCAAAAATTATTGCATCAACCCACTCTACAAATTTTGTTTGTTTGCCTCCCGGGGGATCTTTCTTTTTCCAGAATGCCCAGTGAACTTTTCGTGTTATATAAATATCAAAGATTACTGCCAAACCCGCAAGCCACCAGAAGTTGCCCATCCAGATAACCCATAAAGTATATAAAACTCCGACAATAATGAATTTAAACCATTTATTGGACACTATCTCTTTTATCATTATACAGAAATTAAATTTTCAACATATCGCGCATTGTGATTATCCCTTTTTTCCCGTAAGAAAACTCTGCAGCCAAAACGGCACCAAGCGCAAAACCTCTCCTGTTCTTTGCACTGTGGGTAATCTCTATAAAATCGATATCCGATTCATATCTTACAGTATGTATTCCGGGTACATCACCGGTACGCTCAGAAATTACAGGCAACATATCTGAAGGTGCATCAGCCCGGTTAACCCAACCTTTTTTGGAAGGCAAAATATCAATAATATCTTCAGCAAGACTTATTGCAGTACCACTGGGTGCATCAAGTTTCCGGGTATGATGAACCTCTTTCATTACAGGCAGATAATCTTCTCTTCCGGCCATAATCTCTGCCAGATTCCTGTTTAATTCAAAAAAAAGATTAACCCCTATGGAAAAGTTGCTGGCATAAAAAAAAGTTCCGTTAAAACTCCTGCACTTATCAAAAACCTCCTCCTTACGATCTAACCAGCCGGTAGTTCCGCTAACAACCGGAATTCCTGCTTCAAAGCATTTCAAATAATTATCAACTGCAGACAGAGGAACAGTAAACTCAATTGCCGAGTCACATTTCCTGAGATTTTCAACTGTTAGTTCATCAATATTATCTATGTCTATTTTAAGAATGGTCTTATGACCCCGGGAAATAGCTATCTTCTCAATCTCTTTACCCATTTTCCCGTAACCGATAAGTGCTATTTTCATCTAAACTATATTAAAATTGTTGATTACCAATTGATTATTATGAATATCCCTCGGGGATAAATTTGTAAACGACAAAGATAAAATATTACTGAAAAGTAACTATTATTAATCAGGTGATAATGTTTAAAAAATATTAAGCATATTATATTATCAATCATATTTAAAAATAACAACCATGATCTCTAAATTTTATAACTTTAGCCACAATCAAAAATCTAAATAGATGCAAAAAATCACTAAAAACGAAGCATTAAGCTATCATGAAATGGGACGTCCCGGGAAAATTGAGGTAATTCCCACAAAACCGCACAATACACAATCTGACCTGTCGCTGGCTTACACACCCGGGGTTGCTCAGCCATGTCTTGAAATTGTCAAAAACAGGGAAAATGTCTATCGGTATACCTCTAAAGGCAATTTGGTAGCAGTAATATCGAATGGAACAGCTGTACTCGGATTAGGTGATATCGGACCGGAAGCCGGTAAACCTGTCATGGAGGGCAAAGGACTACTTTTCAAAATATTTGCCGATGTCGATGTATTTGATATCGAGGTAGATGAAAAAGATCCTCAAAAATTTATTCAGATAGTAAAAAGCATTGCACCAACATTCGGGGGAATAAATCTGGAAGATATTAAAGCACCCGAATGCTTTGAAATTGAAGAAAAATTAAAAGAGCAGCTTGATATTCCTGTCTTTCATGACGATCAGCATGGTACTGCAATAATCTCAGCAGCCGGACTTCTTAATGCAGTTGAAATCGCCGGAAAATCAATAAGTAAGATAAAAATAGTTATCAGCGGAGCAGGAGCTGCCGCAGTTTCATGTGCCAGGCTTTACATAAATATGGGAGTCCATCCTTCCAATATCATTATGTGCGACAGCAAAGGGGTGTTGAATAAATCACGTATAGACCTTAATCAAATTAAAAAACAATTTGTTACAAATCTCAATATTAATAGTATGGAAGATGCATTAGCAGGAGCAGATGTTTTCTTGGGACTATCAACAGGCGGGATCGTAACAAAAAAAATGGTCAGGTCAATGGCTCCTGATCCTATTGTATTTGCACTGGCAAACCCGGATCCGGAAATATCATGGGATGAAGCAACTGCCGCCCGCAGTGATATAATTATGGCCACAGGAAGAAGTGATTATCCTAACCAGATAAATAATGTTCTGGGCTTTCCCTTTATCTTCAGGGGAGCACTTGATGTAAGGGCTTCAGATATTAATGACCATATGAAAATTGCTGCAGCAAAAGCCCTGGCTGCGCTGGCAAAGGAGTATGTTCCTGAAATTGTTGCACGCGCATATAATAAAAATAATATGACATTCGGAAAAGAGTATATAATACCAAAACCTTTTGATCCGCGGCTGATAACAAAAGTTTCTGCAGCAGTGGCAAAAGCAGCAATGGATTCAGGTGTTGCCCGGAAACCAATCAAAGAGTGGGCGGCATATGAACGGGAATTAAAAAACAGGTTAGACAGATTGATTAAATAAAAAATATGGCTTTATCAATTTTATTAATATGCAACCCGGCGGTGCCTGAAAAATTTTAAATCTCATACTAATGACTTCAGAAAAATATCCATCTGCCCTGCTCGAAAATGCTGTCAACGAATTTGCCAAATTGCCGGGTATCGGGAGAAAAAGTGCACTCAGGCTGGTGCTTCACCTGCTAAGACAGGAAAAAGAGACAGTGACAGCTTTCGGAAAAAGTATTATCAATCTCAGAAATGAGATAAAAAAATGCCTTGTATGCCATAATATTTCTGACACCGAGGTCTGTAAAATATGCAGCAGCCGGGCAAGGAACAGATCGTTGCTGTGTGTTGTTGAAAATATAAGAGATGTGATGCTCTTTGAAAACACCCATCAATTTAACGGATTATATCATGTACTTGGGGGAGTTATCTCTCCGATGGACGGCATAGGACCAAATGATCTTGAAATTGCTTCACTGACAGAAAGATGCGAAAAAGAGCAAATTAGTGAGGTGATACTGGCCCTGCCTCCAACAATGGAAGGAGACACTACCAATTTTTATATTTACAGAAAAATTAAAGATAAGCAGGTAAAAATATCTACACTATCAAGAGGGGTTGCAATTGGCGATGATCTGGAGTATACTGATGAGGTTACACTCGGACGTTCATTAGTCAACCGGGTTTTATATGAAAACATTACAGGAAAATAAAATAAAATGCAACTATCTGTAATAATTGTCAATTATAATGTTAAATACTTTTTAGAGCAATGCCTCTACTCCGTAAAAAAAGCCTCAGGAAATCTTGATGTTGAGATATTTGTGGTTGACAATAATTCTGTTGATGGTTCCACACAATTGATAAAAGAGAAATTTCCTGATGTCACCCTTATCAAAAACGATAAAAACTTAGGATTCTCAAAAGCAAACAACCTGGCAATAAAAAGAGCAAAAGGAAGATATATATTACTTTTAAATCCTGACACAGTAGTTGAAGAAGATACATTTGAAAAAACTATCGGATTTATGGATTCAAATGCTGATGCAGGAGGACTGGGAGTCAAAATGATTGATGGCAAAGGTAATTTTCTGCCCGAATCAAAACGCGGGCTTCCTACCCCATGGGTTGCTTTTTATAAAATGTTTGGATTATCAGGCCTCTTCCCCCGCTCAAAAAAATTTGGAAAATATCATCTGTCATATATTGATAAGAATAAAATTGCTGAAATAGATATAATTTCAGGCGCCTTCTTTCTCATAAGAAAGAGTGTGCTGAAGATTACAGGCCTCTTGGATGAAAGTTTTTTTATGTATGGAGAAGATATCGACTTATCATACAGAATATTAAAGGCAGGATATAAAAATTACTATTTCCCTGAAACAACAATTATTCATTACAAAGGAGAAAGTACAAAAAAAGGATCGCTTAACTATGTTAAGGTCTTTTATATGGCTATGATCATATTTGTCAATAAACATTTCTCCGGGGGAAAAGCAAAATTATTTTCAGCAATCATCCATCTTGCAATTTGGTTCCACGCCCTGCTGGCAGTAACTAAAAGAATTATTGACCACCTGTTCCTTCCCGTCATAGACGGACTTATAATATTTGGAGGATTCCTGATACTTACCCCCCTTTGGGAAATTATCAGATATGAACCCGGTTATTACCCTCCCCTGTTTATGCATATTATCGTTCCTGTCTATATCATTATCTGGATCACATCTATTTTTCTTTCAGGAGGATATAAAAAACCATCAAATCCGGCTTCCGTAGAACGGGGAATACTTTGGGGTACGGTAGCAATTTTATTAGCCTACTCTATGGTTGATGAAAGCCTGCATTTTTCAAGGGCGCTTATCATTATCGGCTCTTTGTGGTCGGCTGTCTCTTTAGCAGCCTACAGACTGCTGTTTCATAAAATGAAATGGAGTCCGCACATTATTAATCTTAATAAAACAAAAAAAATAGCCATAGCAGGCCGGCCGGCCGAAGCTGAACGAGTTAAAAAATTATTGCAACACACTAAAATTAAATCAGAATTTGCAGGATTTATTGCAGTTGATACAACCGGTAACAATGCGGAATATATAGGTTCATTAAATCAGATAGATGAAATAGTAAGAATAAACCGGATAGATGAAATTATCTTTTGCGCCGATAATATCAGCTCATCAGAAATAATAAAAGTAATGCTGGAACTAACCTCGCTGGATATAGATTTTAAAATTGCTCCTCCTGAAAGTATCAGCATCATCGGAAGTAATTCAATTCACACTGCAGGAGACCTGTATGTTATTCACATCAATGCAATAACAACCCCTTCAAACCTGAGAAAAAAGAGGCTGTTTGACCTGGCAGCTTCCCTCCTCCTGATTGCCATAACACCTTTTATCATCTGGTTTAAAAACAATAAAAGGAAATTCCTGAAAAATATCCTGATTGTGATTACCGGAAAATACTCATGGGTAGGATATATAAAGCCATCAAACAGCATTACCACACTCCCTGAATTAAAACCGGGAATTCTCTCTCCTGCAGACATGTTTTATTACGATACAATTGATGATGAAACCTCTAACAGGCTTAATATGCTGTACGCAAGAGATTACAGTGTACGAACCGATATTGAAATACTTTTAAAAGGGTGGAAAAATATTGACAGATAATCGATAGTTGTAATCTTATATAAATTTTAATTTAACAGATCAAAATTATATTCTTAAATGAAAACTAATCTCAAATTCGGTAAAGTAACACTTAGGCCGCCGGAACCCGAAGATGTTGACATTCTTTATCATTGGGAAAATGACATGGAGCTTTGGGAAATGAGCAACACAAGGTTCCCATTTTCGAAATATATCCTGTCTGAATATATAAAAAACTCATTTAAAGACATATACGAAACAAAACAGTTGCGTTTTATTATTGAAATTGATGAAAATAATCCGGTGGGAGCAATAGATATTTTTGATTTTGACCCATTTCACCTGCGTGCCGGAGTAGGGATCTTAGTGCATAGCAGAAAAGAACGTAACAAAGGGGTTGCTTTTGATGCACTGAGTGCTCTAACAATATATGTCGACGAGATATTGGGACTTAAACAGCTTTATGCCAATATAAGTGAAGATAATGCCGCCAGCATCAGATTATTTGAAAAAGCAAAATTTGAAAAAGCAGGCATAAAAAAATCCTGGTTAAAAACTTCCCGGGGATGGAAAAATGAAATACTATATCAAAAAATACTTTATTAGCCGGACTAAATTTTAAAACCTGCTAATAAAAAGGTACTTCCCGAAGAAATTTATAACTATTCGTTTTATAATCAATCTGACAAATAAAATGCTGCATCCCGTTAGATACAAGAACAAAATCAACTTTTAAAGCCATATTATAGCGAACAACCTGATCAAATGTCTCCTGTGTAACAGGCACTGCAGGTGATTTAAATTCAGCAATCATAAAAGGATCACCTTTTTTATTATAAATAAGCAGATCAAAACGAAACAGTTTGCCATATAATTTTATCTGCCGCTCAACAGACATTAATGAACCCGGATACTTCTTACTATGAATCAGATACATGATAAAGTTCTGCCTTACCCATTCTTCGGGTGTTAAAAGAACAAACTTCTTTCTGACAAAATCAAAAATATATTTTTTTGAATCAACAATCTTTATATTAAATTGATAAGCAGGCAAATTAAGCTTTTGCATATTCATTTTTTTATATTTTTACTTCACTACTGCTATTGTCAGGCGGCCGGAAAAATGTAAATTTGCCTGCAGCAATAAAATTAAAAATAAATTCCGCACTTCAAAATATGAAAACCAAAAAAGCTATAGTTGACAACTGGCTTCCCCGGTATACGGGAAGAGACCTTGATGAATTTGGCAAATATATCATACTCACTAATTTTATGAACTATGTGGAAAAATTTGCCAATCATTTCAATGTTCCGGTTGAAGGTATTGACAGGAATATGCCCAATGCAACAGCTGATGGCATCACTATCATAAATTTCGGAATGGGAAGTCCCAATGCCGCAACTATCATGGACCTGCTTAGCGCCATTAAGCCTGAAGGCGTTCTGTTTCTTGGCAAGTGCGGAGGATTGAAAAAAAACAATGAATTGGGCGACTTTATTTTACCTATTGCGGCTATACGCAATGAAGGGACTTCGCATGATTATCTGCCACCTGAAGTTCCTGCCCTTCCAGCATTCAATATTCAAAGAGCCGTGTCGCATGTACTTCGCAACAAAGAAAAAGATTACTGGACAGGAGTCGTATATACCACAAACCGAAGGGTTTGGGAATATGACGACGAATTTAAAAAATACCTTGCCAAAACTAAGGCAATAGCAATAGATATGGAGACAGCCACTCTGTTTACGGTAGGTTTTGCAAATAAAATTCCGACAGGAGCATTACTGCTGATCTCAGACCAGCCAATGATCTCTGCAGGTGTGAAAACTGCTGAAAGTGATAAATTGGTAACAATGGAATTCATAGATATTCATCTGAAAGCAGGTATTGATTCGTTAAAAGAAATAAAAGAAAATGGCCTGTCGGTAAAACATTTAAGATTTTGATATGGAATTTGAAACTATTCTCCGCAATCTGGCAAAAAAAGAGTACCGTCCTATTTATCTTCTGCATGGAGAGGAGCCATATTTTATTGACAAAATATCCGGCTATATTGAAAAAAATGTGCTTACAGAAGAGGAAAAAAGCTTCAACCAAACCATTTTCTACGGAAAAGATTCCGACCCCCGGATAATTGCTGATACTGCATATAAATATCCGATGATGTCCGGGAAACAAGTGGTGATTATCAAAGAGGCCCAAACCCTCAAAGAGATTGAAATCCTCCGGAATTATGCATCCAAACCCATGCCTTCCACAATACTTGTAATTTGTTATAAATATAAAACCCTTAACCAAAAGACAAAATTATTTAAAGCAATAAAAGAGAATGGTGAAATTCTTACGGCAAATAAGCTTTATGAAAATCAAATTCCTTTCTGGATAGAAAAGTATCTTAAACAATACAATTACACAATCACTCCGCAAGCCGCACAGATCCTGACAGATTATTTAGGAACAGAACTAAGCAAAATATCCAATGAACTTGACAAGTTGCTGATTGCCGTAAAAGATACAACTCACATTACACCTGTGCACATTGAAAAAAACATTGGACTCAGTAAAGATTTTAATCTTTTGGAATTACAGGATGCATTGGCAGCAAAAAATATATTCCGGGCAAACCGGATAATCAAATACTTTGGTTCCAATCCACAACTTCATCCAATCCAGGCTACTACATCAACTCTGTTTGGGTTTTTCTCCAAAATGCTTGCAATCCGTTTCTTGAGAGACAAATCAGAAAAAGGTGTTTCAAAAGCAATAGGGGGGCACCCCTTTTATTTAAAAAAAATAATGGCTGCTTCAAAAAACTACTCAACCGAAAAGCTTTTGGAAATAATAAGTATATTGCGTGAGTATGATTTAAAAAGCAAAGGGATTGGTGTGTCAACAATGGTTGATACCGCAGAGTTACAAAAAGAGATGATCTATAAAATTTTACATTGATGGTTACCTGGATAATAATTGGAATAACAACTGCTTTATCGGTTTTGGCTTTTAATAATGAAGAAATAATGAGAAAAATGCAATTTAATGCAGCTCAGATAATTCATCAAAGGCAATATTACAGATTAATTTCCCACGCTTTCATCCATATTGGATGGACTCATCTTATCGTTAATATGATGGTGTTATATTTTTTTGGCCGGGCAGTAGAAGACTATTTTTCCTACTTTTTTTTCAATAAAGCTGTCATCTATTTCATCACCCTCTATTTTGGAGGAATGCTTGTTTCAAATATTTGGGGACTGATAAAACATCATAATAATTACTACTATAATGCCGTTGGCGCTTCAGGAGCAGTCTCTGCAGTGCTGTTCACCTTCATTTTCCTTAATCCCCGGGAAAAGTTGTACCTCTTTGCCATTGTTCCAATACCCGGAATTCTCTTTGGCATAGGATATCTTTTTTATTCATACCTGATGAGTAAACGGCAGTCTGACAATGTGGCACATGATGCACATTTCCTTGGTGCAATATTTGGTTTCCTCTTTCCGGTCATATTAAAACCCTCTTTGATTGGCCACTTTACAAATCAATTACTTTCATTTTTTTAATGGTAATTCCCTAATTCATTGCCGGATTTTCCGGAAAATTTTCCCATATTGAATACTGTCTGCCCACTTTACGCACAAAATCTGTCCATGAAGCCTCACTTAACCCATGCATTATATTCTCTTCGTCAACATCGTTAACCAACCAGGAATCTTCTTTTATCTCCCTCTCCAACTGGCCCGGCTCCCATCCTGAATAACCAACGAAAAATCTGATCTCTGAAGGAGATATCCTTCCGGTGTTTATCATCTGCTTCAATATATTGAAATCCCCTCCCCAATAAATATTGCCAAGTACATGAATACTGCCGGGAAGCTTTTTACCAATATTATGAATAAAATAGACAGAATCAGTAGAAACAGGCCCTCCTAAATAAACATCCCCTTCAAAATCCGATATTCCCGGGAGAATATCCTGAATTGACAAATCAACTTTTTTGTTAATAATAAATCCGACAGCGCCTTTATCGCCATATGCAACCAAAAGTATAACAGAGCGGTTAAAATAATTACCGGGTAAAAAAGGTTCTGCAATCAAAACACGCCCCTTTTGAGGTGCAACATTATTTGTACGAATTCTGAATATATCTAAATTGTCTTTCATAACTATTAGGCAATATACTAAATTTCAATTAGCTGTCAAACAGCAAAAAAGTATATTGCAAAAATTATGCGGGAATTTTGAAATTGCAATTATGTCACTTCTCTTCAACAATTATAAACACATCTTCATCAGGTTTACACAGATAAAATTGCTCTCTGGCAAATTTTTCCAACTGATTCATTCCTGAAGAAAGATCTTCCAATTTTTTACGATCGTTAGTTATGTGATCGATATAATACTCTTTCTGGACTTGCAACTCCTTTAAACGATTCATATTTTTTTGATGAGCCACCATACTGTTTTCATCAAAAAAAACAATCCATGCCAAAAATAAAACAGTAGCAATAATATATTTATTCAATAAAGCTATTTTATTTTTTTGGCCTTTATCCATAATATTTTCTTTTTTTCAAAATTAATATAAGAAAATCATCAAAAAAAGAAATTTTACCTGAACTGCTGATATGTTATCAACAATAACCGGTTCAAATTTTCAAGTCATTCCGGAATTATTATTATTATTTCTCCGGATTACTTTGTAATTTTACAAAATTAGTAGATTTACAGCTTTTAAACCGGGAGACGATTTTGATCAAGATTTTTTATAGTGCCATTTCTGAAAAATTTTGGAAAGGTTTATCAAAGCATGATAAAGTACAACTTTTTCAGATGTTGATTATCACTATCTTAGCACAGCTGATAACCATAATCAACTTTATTTCCGGTATAATTAATGGGAGCGGGCAAATCTGTTTTCTATGGAATACAGGATTAGTATTAATTGCATTATTGTCATTGGTACTTATTCTCAACGGAAAAAAAAACAGTGCATTATATACCCTTTTTGCTCTTCCGACTTTTATATATGTTTTAAATACTTCAGACTTTACCCACAATCAAACTGATTTATATACAGTTTATAATTCGGGATTATGGCTTTTAGCAGGAGCTTTTTTAATGTTATACTTTTCGGGATCTGACAGCCTGATTATTTTCTACTTTTTTATTTCGGTATTAACAATAGGAGTTCAACTTCACAGCTCTTTGGATATTGGAGATTATAAAAGCAGAGGTCTGCCGGTTCTGATATATCCTCTTTTTTTGTATCTGTTATTATTTTTCCTGGCTTTCATTTTAAGACACAAGTATAAAAAAACCACAGCTTCGTTGGCTGAAAACTTAAAAAACCTTAATAGCAGTATTACAGAGATAATACGAACATCAACCTTTCCCGTTATTGAAATTAAAATTGATTATGATGATGAGGGAAATATGGAAAATCACACTGTTGTCAGAGTAAATATTGCTTTTGAAGCTGCATTTAATATAAACAACTATGAAGTAGTAAATCAGGATGCAACATTTATGCTTGGTCTTGCTTTTCAGGAGAATATTGATCTTTTCAGGATTTTGTCAGGCAACAAAAAGAGAGAAGAACTACAACTTAAAAAACTGGAAAGGTGGTATAAGATCTACACACTTCAACCAAATCGCAACACTTTTTATCTGATCTTAGAGGATATCACCAAAATTAAAAAAAAGCTGTCTGAACTGGAAATGAGTAAAAAAAGATATAAAGTTTTACTCGAAGCAATACCCGATATATTTTTTGTTATCGGGAAGGATGGCACCTATGAAGATTTTGTGATAAAAGAGAGCGATCTGTTTAAAGTAGAAGATGCCAATATTGTCGGCAGTACAATATTTGATGTTGGATTCCCTGAAAATATGTCAGAAAAAATATTCAGGTGTGTCCAAAACAGCTTAAAAAATAATTCAATTGAAACAATTGAATACTCGCTAAACACACCTAACGGCACATATCTTTTTGAAATGAGGCTTGCAAAACTAAATTCAAGCTCAGTTATCTCAATAGCCAGGGATATTACCCGTAGAAAAAATGCCGAGTTCAGTCTTGAAAAGGCAAAGAAAAAAGCAGAAGAAAGCGACAGATTAAAATCTGTATTCCTTACAAACCTTTCACATGAAATACGTACCCCTTTACATATAATTACAAGCTTCACGAAAATGCTGACGGAGAGCAGGCTGAAAACTACAGAAAAAGCTGAATTGTCTGAAGCAATTATTCAAAATGGCAACCAGCTTATGAATATGATAAATAACACTATTCATCTTTCAAAAATCGAGACCGGCACCGTAGATGTATCATTCAATTTTTGTAAGATAAACAATCTTGTAAAAAAATTGTATAACCAATACAATCCGCTTATTCCCGAAACCAGGCAAGTGAAACTGCTTATCTCTTTAGATGTTCCAAATCCTGCGTTTGGCTTTAAAACAGACAGCAACCTGCTTATGGAAATCTTTGAGCTGCTTTTAGATAATGCCATCAAATATACTTTACAAGGAGAGATACTGATCAAGTATGAAATGTTAAGAAATGAAGAGATAAAATTCACCGTTTCAGATACCGGTATCGGCATTCCGCCGGAAGAGATAAACAATATTTTCAGCAGATTTTATAGAATTAAAAATGAAATTAACGACATAACATCAGGTTCGGGAATTGGCCTGCCTATTGCAAAACAGTTTATTGAAATTCTTGGAGGAGAACTTACCCTTGACACAGAGCCGGGTAAAGGAACTACAGTTACATTTTCACTGCCTTTTAAAGAAGGGGAAGGTTACCTGAGGGTTGTAAGCTAAAAAAGGTTTTTCAGCAATCTTAAAAAACAAATACCGGTTTTGTGTTATCTCAATTATACCATATTGCAAATTCCAATCTCATTTTTTGAAGAATGGGTTTTTATCTTTAGTTTTGAATCGGACTAACTTATAAGTCAGGTTATGAAAAACAGTAAACCACCGTCAATTTAATGACCATTGAAGGATATATTGTAGTTGCGGTAATCATAATGATTATTGTTATCCTGGCCAAAGAGATCATGCGTCCGGGACTGGTACTTTTTTCGGCTTCCATCCTTTTAATGATCACTAATATAATCAGCAATGAAGAGATGCTTGCCGGATTTTCCAATAAAGGAATGATCACGGTAGGCCTGCTTTTTCTTGTTAGTGAAGGTGTACGCCAGTCGGGTATACTTGACAGGGTAGCTCAAACCTACCTGCCATCCAAAAGAGGTAAAATTCCCTTTCTCATTCCCAGGATTATAATACCGGTATCACTCTTTTCAGCTTTTCTTAACAATACACCCGTGGTTATCATCTTTGCACCGATAATAAAAAAATGGGCAGAGAAACTTTCCCTCCCTGCAAAAAAATTTCTTATACCTCTCTCTTATGCAACTATTTTCGGGGGTGTTTGCACCCTAATCGGAACAACCACCAACTTAGTAGTCCACGGTCTGATAATTGAAAACGGATATAAAGGCTTTAGTATGTTTGAGCTTGGGAAAGTAGGGATCTTCCTGATGATTGGAGGAACCCTGTTTTTGTCGATATTTGGCAACAAACTGCTCCCGGGAAAAAAAACAGAAATAAGCAATGGTAACACTGCAGATCAAAAAGATTATTATTATGATGTCATAGTAAAAAAGAACAGCAACCTGATTGGAAAAGAGATATCACAAGGACACTTGGATGAACTCAAAAAATTAATGGTCAGATGCATTGAAAGGGAGAATAAAACAATTCCTGTCAGGGAAGGAAAGCATATTATCAAAAAAGGCGATAAATTATTGTTAGCCGGAAAATCAGACAGGTTAAATTATATCCTTAACAACGACAATGTCTCCCTTAAAGGGTTAGACCTGATAAAAAATATTCCAAAAAACAAGCTTAAGCAGTATGAAGCTGTAATTTCACCCCGGTTTCCGGGTGTGGGGAAAACAATTTCAGAATTTAATTTTTATGATCTGTATCAGGCTGTGGTACTGGCAGTGCACCGGAACGGTGAAAGGATTACCTCCAACCTGAATAATTTACCCCTCAAGCCGGGAGATAACCTGGTTCTTCTTACAACTGATAAATTTATAGAGAGCTGGGGTGAATCAAGAATATTTTACCTCACCTCTTATATCCGGGATTATCGTAAAACCGGTAGTTTCTGGAAAAAATGGTTTGCTTTTATTATACTGTTATTGATGATATTTGGAGGTACGGCAGGTCAATATTTTCAATCTCCCGATGGTGTTACATTAGATATGTTTTTCTTTTCTGCTCTGGCAGCAATATCTTTAATCTGGCTAAAAGTAATGCCTCATCAAAATTACACAAAAGCAATTAGCTGGGATGTGCTTATTACCGTAGCATGTGCCTTTGCCATTAGCAAAGCAATGCAGAATTCAGGTGCTGCTGAATCAATTGCCAAAACAACCATCAATTTTGCCAGTAAATTTGGCCCGGTGGGAATTATGGCAGCCATCTATATAATTACAACCATTTTTACGGAAATTATAACTAATAATGCCGCTGCTGCATTGGTATTTCCAATAGCACTTTCGGCAGCACAACAACTGAATGTAGACCCTAAACCGTTTTTTGTGGCAATAACCATAGCAGCTTCAGCCAGTTTTGCAACACCGATAGGTTATCAGACAAATCTGATTGTCCAGGCAATCGGCAACTATAAATTTACTGATTTTTTAAAAGTTGGAATTCCTATTAATATTCTGGCATTTATTATTTCTATACTTTTGATTCCCCTGTTTTGGCATTTTTAAACAATACATTTTTTAATAATTAAAGCATATGCGAGCAAGCTATATAATACCATTGAAAATAATTAATTTTACGTATGAAGTTATATAATCTGACAAATCTGAGGGAGCTGGAAACAGAGGCGATTCACATTATAAGAGAGGTTGCATCTGAATTTGAAAATCCTGTTATGCTTTATTCAATTGGCAAAGATTCGTCCGTAATGGTGAGGCTGGCAGAAAAAGCTTTTTATCCCGGGAAAGTACCGTTTCCTCTTATGCATATTGACTCAAAATGGAAATTCCGCGAGATGGTTGAATTTCGCGACAGTTACGCAAAGGAGAAGGGATGGAATCTCATTATCCATTATAATGAACAAGGCTTTAAAAAAGGGATTGGCCCATTCAGCCATGGAAGTAAAGTACATACCGATGTAATGAAAACCCAGGCTCTGCTTGAAGGGCTTGACAAATATAAATTTGATGCTGCTTTTGGCGGTGCCCGGCGTGATGAAGAAAAATCAAGAGCAAAAGAACGGATATTCTCTTTCCGCGACAAATTTCATCAGTGGGATCCAAAAAACCAAAGACCTGAACTTTGGAATATATACAACGCCAGGGTTCATAAAGGGGAATCTATAAGAGTATTCCCGTTAAGCAACTGGACGGAACTTGATATATGGCAATATATAAGACTGGAAAATATACCTATCGTGCCTCTGTATTATGCAAAAGAACGTCCTGTTGTTGAGGTGGACGGGAATCTGATACTTGTGGATGATAACCGTATGCCTCCTGAAATGGCAGCAAAAGCAACGGTAAAAAAAGTTCGCTTCCGTACACTTGGATGTTACCCGCTCACAGGAGCCGTAGAATCGGATGCCGATACCATAGAAAAAATTGTAGAAGAGATGATGACAGTTACAAAATCGGAACGAACAACGCGAGTAATCGACTTTGACCAGGAAGGAAGTATGGAACAGAAAAAAAGAGAGGGTTATTTTTAGCCTGTCAGTCAGATATTCATTAATAATCGAATCAAAATAATGACAATACAAAACCTTGACATAAAAAAGTTCCTTGACCGGGATCAAAAAAAGGATCTCCTAAGGTTGCTGTCTGCCGGATCGGTCGATGACGGAAAATCTACCCTTATCGGCCGGCTGATGTTTGACAGTAAGATGTTATATGAAGATCAGCTGTCGGCACTTGAACGCGACAGTAAAAGAGTTGGGCATGCAGGAGATAATATAGATTATGCACTTCTGCTTGACGGATTAAAAGCAGAACGTGAGCAGGGAATTACCATTGATGTTGCATACCGTTATTTTTCAACTTCAAAAAGAAAATTTATTATTGCCGACACACCGGGGCATGAGCAATATACCAGGAATATGATCACGGGAGGATCCACAGCCAACCTGGCAATAATCCTTACCGACGCAACCAAAGGAGTGATAACACAAACCAAAAGGCACACATTCTTGGTTTCATTACTTGGAATAAAACATATATTACTGGCTGTTAACAAAATGGACCTGGTTGATTACAGCCGGCAGGTTTTTGAAGATATATGCTCAGAATACAGATCATTTGTAACTCAGCTTGATATTCCGGATCTCAATTTTATTCCCCTTTCTGCACTGAAAGGAGATAATGTAGTGGAGTTATCAGAAAAAACACCATGGTATCACGGACAAAGTATGCTGGAATTCTTAGAAACTGTTCATGTCAGCAGCGACCGCAACTATGAAGATTTCAGGTTCCCTGTCCAGTATGTTATACGGCCGGATCTCAATTTCAGGGGATTTGCAGGCAATATAGCTTCAGGAATAATTAAACCGGGTGATAAAATAATCGCCCTGCCATCAAGAAAAGAGTCAAAAGTAAAAAGTATTGTAAGCTATGACGGTTATCTTAAGCAAGCCTTTCCCCCACAGTCAGTTACAATTGAATTAGAAGACGAAATAGACATTTCGCGGGGAGAGATGATAGCCCAGCCTGATAATATGCCCCGTATTAACAGACACTTTGAAGCAATGGTGGTATGGATGAGCGAAGAACCCATGGATCCTGCTGTCCATTTTTTTCTGAAACACACTACTAATACCGTAAGAGCTCATATTGATAAAATAATTTATAAAACAGATGTCAATACTTTGCAAAAAAGCTCTGTCGACAGGCTAAATCTTAATGAAATAGGGCGCGCAGTGTTAACAACTGCCAAACCACTCTTATTCGATCCATATAAAAAAAACAGAAGCACCGGTTCTTTTATTTTAATTGACCCCTTTACCAACAATACCGTTGCTGTTGGAATGATATTAGATAAGCTTGAAAGTAAAAATCTGCATTCAAGGATCACTGATCTGGAGAAAGAGAAGATAAAAAAAGGGAAATCACTGATATCGGCAGAAAGCAGAAAGAAAAAACTCAATCAGGAAGGAGTCACTCTCTGGTTCACGGGTCTCCACGGTTCGGGTAAAAATGAATTGGCTTTCAGCCTCGAAAAAAAACTTTTCGACACCGATGCCGTTGCCGTACTACTTGACGGCAGCTCCGTAAGGTCGGGCCTTAACCGTGAATTGGACTATTCGCCGGCCGACAGAGCAGAAAATTTAAGAAGAGTCGGTCATATTGCAAAAATTTTAAATGACCAGGGAATAATAGCTATTTGTTCATTTATATCTCCCGGCAACTTTTTACGCAACCAAATTGCAGACATAATAGGAAAAGAGAGATTCCACCTTTTTTATATGAATGCATCCTTAGATTATTGCAGAAAAAATAAACCCGAATTATATGAAAAAGCAGATAAGGGTGAAGTAGATAACTTACCCGGTGCGGATATTGAATATGAAGAACCGGATAACGCATCCTTAGTGTTCAGCCCAACTGAAAATGAGTTAAACCTCGATAAAATTATGGATTACCTGGAAAAAAATAAAATTTTCCCTTTAACCTGAAAAAACCATGAAGATATTAGTTACAGGATCGGCAGGTTTTATTGGATTTCATATAGTCAACAAACTTATGGAAAAAGGTTATAAGGTGGTCGGAATTGACAACTTAAATGATTACTATTCTCCAAAACTAAAATATGCAAGACTAAAAGAGGCAGGAGTTAACTATTCTGATAATCACAATAATACTATAATTGTAAGCAGTAAATATCCTGACTATACATTTATTAAAATGAATCTTGAGGATAGAGAACAACTTGACAACTTATTCAATGCTGAACAATTTGATATTGTATGCAATTTGGCTGCACAGGCCGGAGTGCGCCACAGTATTGAAAATCCCCATACATATATAAACAGCAACATTTACGGGTTCCTTAATATCCTTGAGTGCTGCAGGCATCATAAAATAAAACACTTGGTTTATGCAAGCTCCTCAAGTGTTTATGGTAACAATATAAAAATGCCGCTATCTGTCGGCGACAGGGTCGATAAGCCTGTAAGCCTTTATGCAGCAACAAAAATAAGCAATGAATTAATGGCTTATACATATAGCCACCTATATGGAATAGCTGCAACAGGACTGCGTTTTTTTACTGTTTACGGGCCATGGGGAAGACCGGATATGGCCTGTTTCCTTTTTACAGAATCTATTTTTGAAGGCAGGCCGGTGAAAGTATTTAACAAAGGAGATCTATATCGCGATTTCACATATATTGACGACATAGTTGAAGGAGTGGTAAAAGTACTGGAAAGTTCTCCCTCCCCTGAACCTGCCCAACCTCTTCTTATGGAAAAAACAACCCCCCCGCATAAAATATATAATATAGGCAACTCCTCACCTGTCAAATTACTTGATTTTATTGAAGTAATCGAAAAAGAGCTAAAGAAAAAGGCAATAAAAGAGTTCTATGAGATGCAGCCCGGCGATGTATATAAAACATTTGCCGATATGAAAGAACTTCAAAATGATTTTGGATACTCTTCAAATACCCCGATAGAAATGGGAATTAAAAAATTCGTGCACTGGTATATAAATATTTATAAAAAAAGGGCAGGCCTGTAAGCCGGGTTCTGTAATCCCGGAAATTCCGGGACCTCTATCATCTGTCTTGTCAAAATATCACTACTTTGATCCTGCAGCCTACCCCTCCTGATTTCCGGATATCCGGAAACGAAACGGGCCGCTTCGCTTTACTGCAACGCAATAAAAATCAGGATATATTTGGCTTTGCAACCCGTGAGGCGTACGGCTGTCTGTGTCGCCACAAACACCGGTGGGCTCTTACCCCGCCTTTTCACCCTTTCCCTGTATGACCGCAGCCATATCAAGGTGGTTATTTTCTGTTACGTTGATATCCCCTTTCAGAGATCTTCCCGTTAGGAAGCACGGTGCCCTGTGTTGCCCGGACTTTCCTCCCTGATAAAAATCAAGGCGATAAAGCAGCCTGCCCATACAAAGATAATAAATAATTACTTTTTTTTAAGAATAACCATTGTGGCACCATATCCATACTCTTTAAATGAGGCATCATGAAAAGAGTATTTTGGAAATTTTTTTTTCAATAATTTTGATATCTCCTGTTTTAAGATTCCTTGCCCCACTCCATGAATAAATACAATTCGCTTTGATGCAGAAGGAATAGCAGACCTCATCTCCTGCTCTACCTTATTAATCTGTATGTCAAGTATATCCTTATTGCTCAAGCCGGCCGTATTGTCAATAAGCTCATTGATATGCAGATCTATCTCAATTATTTCAGGAACTTTTTTAACCTGAAACACCTTTTTTTCCTGCCTGATCTCTTTATCTTTTAATACTTTTTTAAAATCTTCATCAGTAAGTTTATACGGCTCACCCTGCAAAATATTCTCCGTAACTCTCAAAACCAAGGCCTTTTGCCCCAAAAAATCATAAAACTGATAACTACTCTCTTTGTAAAACTTAACCGGGGAGATTCTGATTTTTTGTGAAAAAGGTTGCCTCCAATCTGTCTCATCATCTCGAAAATAAATAACCTGAAAAATATATTCGGGTAAGTCCGCAAGATCATTTTGTCCAATACTTTCAAGCAATATTTTAGAGTTTGATACTATTTTGCCATAAAATAAAGTTTGAAATGATCTCTCTTTTAAATGTGCATACCTTACCAATAAGTTATAATTGCTATCGTTTATAAAAAAAAGTTCAATATCGCGTTCCAATGGCTTTTGAGGATCATAAGGAACGAAGCAAAAATAAAAATCAGGAGAATCCCTGCCTTCCAATATCATACCTCCGGAATCTCTCTTACTAACTGTTTCGACAACTTCCGGCTGCACTATCTCTTCCTTTTTGCTGCTTTCTCTTGTAAGCAAAGGGTCATCTACATTTATTAACATTGAAACCGGATATGGAATTTCAAATCCGTCTTCATTTTCCACATTTGCCATATTCTTGCCAATAAATCCTTTGACAATTCCACCACCAACATCATCCAAAAATTTTACCTTATCGCCAATCTTTATCATTTGCTTTATTTTTTACAAAAATA
This sequence comes from uncultured Prolixibacteraceae bacterium, assembly GCA_964563975.1. Lineage (GTDB taxonomy): Bacteria > Bacteroidota > Bacteroidia > Bacteroidales > Prolixibacteraceae > JAAYJR01. Next base: position 14,555 of record CAZLZJ010000007.1, on the reverse strand, counting down.
GTATAATCTGTGAATTCATTTTTTAAATTAATTTTGCATTCTTAATTAATATTATATACAATTGCCGGATTATAAAAATATCAAAATTAAAGATTTCATCTACCCCTTACCTGAAGAGTATATTGCAAAATACCCTGCATCAAAACGGAGTGATTCAAAATTACTAATCTGGTCTAACGGAGTTATAAAAAAAGATATTTTCAGAAATATTGACAATTACATTCCTGCCAAATCCCTGATGATCTTCAATAATACAAAAGTTATACATGCCAGGATTCTGTTCAAAAAAAAGTCAGGAGCAACTATTGAAATATTCTGCCTTGAACCTCTTCAACCATCTGATCATCAGCTTGCATTTTCCGAAAAAGGGAAAACAGTCTGGAAATGCCTGATCGGAAATTCAAAAAAATGGAAAAATGAAGTGCTTGAAAAAGAGATTGAAATCAACAAAAAAACCATTACTCTTCAGGCATGTAAAAAAGCAGTGGCAGACAATTCCCAAGCCATTGAATTCAGTTGGGGGGGAGACAGCCCTTTTGCAGAAATCATTGAAACTGCAGGGGTGCTTCCAATACCGCCATATCTGAAACGAGATACAGAACCTTCGGATGAAGAGAATTACCAAACCGTTTATGCAAAACTAAACGGTTCGGTTGCAGCGCCAACTGCAGGGCTCCATTTTACAAACAGTACTCTTGACAAACTTAAAGAAAAGAGTGTCCGGTTATACGAAATAACGCTCCATGTTGGAGCCGGCACCTTCAAACCTGTTAAAACCAATACTATAGGAGTACATAAAATGCATACTGAAAAAGTGTCAATAAGTAAATATGTTATAGAAAAATTACTATATGAAAAAAACAAGCCGATTGCTGTGGGAACTACCACGGTACGTTCTGTCGAAAGCCTCTTTTGGCTTGGATTAAAAAAAGAAACGCAACTTTTAAATGATCAAAATCTGCATATTTCACAATGGGAACCATATGAAAAGACAGATATTGCAGATACCTCAAAATCACTTGAAAATATACTTAACTGTCTCGAAAAAACAGGCAGGGAAGTAATAAATTTCTCTACAGATATAATGATCGTACCGGGATACGATTTCAAACTTACAAAAGGTATGGTTACCAATTTTCATCTTCCTGCCAGTACATTGCTTCTTTTGGTAAGCGCCTTTCTTGGAAATGACTGGAAAAAAGTCTATAATTTTGCCCTTACTGAAAAATTCCGTTTTCTCAGCTATGGCGATTGCAACCTCTATCTTAAAGAGTAAACTCAAAAAAATTACTATTCCTGTTAAAATAAAACCCGGGATATTATTAAAAATAGAGACAGACTATGTTATATCTTTGAAAAATATCACAAAGCCACAGGAGTAGAGATAAAAAACCTTGACTGAAAAATAAAATTAAATAACTTTGCTTCCTGTTATATATTATGTGGCTGCTAAAACGATCAATATGAAATATACATCCCAATTAAAGCCGGGACAAAAGACCACGATAAAAATCATGCAAGTACTCCCAACCAAATTCGGGACAGGCTGTCCGATACTTTTAAAACTTTTAATTTTAAACAAATGAAAAAAATTATTCTCATTACCCTTATACAAACCCTGCTGTTTAGCAGTCCGGTTTATTCACAGGACAATAAAAACTCAGCTTTCCACACAACTTCAGGAAGAAAGCGTCAATGGATTACAACTCAGGATAATCACAGAGCTTTATACAATATCATCTTTAATGAAGCATCTGCACTGCTAAATGAGCGGGCAGGTTATATTGCAGGTCTTAACAGCAAAACAGAGTGGATAAATTATCAAAAAGCGGCAAAATCAGTATTGTGCAATTCATTGGATAAATTTCAGAAGACTCCCCTTAACAGCAAGATAACAGGAAAATTAGAAAGGGAAACTTTTACAGTGGAAAAAGTTTTATTTGAATCTCATCCTGATTTTTTTGTCACTGCCTGCATGTTCATTCCTAAAAAAAGAGAAAAGCCTGCTCCCGCGGTTATATATGTTTGTGGGCATTCTGACTTAGGTTTTAGAAGCAATGCATATCAAAAAGTAATAATAAACCTTGTAAATAAGGGCTTTATTGTCTTTACATTTGATCCCCCCGGACAGGGAGAGCGGCTCCAGTACCTTGACGGCAACACGGGAAAATCGGAGGTTGGCGGTCCTACAAGAGAGCATTCCTATGCAGGAATACAAACCCTTCTTACAGGGACTTCCCTCAGCGACTATTTTATATGGGACGGTATCAGGGCCATTGACTATCTTGAAACCAGAGATGAAGTTGACATGAAAAGAGTAGGAATAACAGGACGTTCAGGAGGTGGTACTCAATCGGCAATGATAGCTGCCTGCGACGAACGTATTTATGCAGCAGCTCCTGAATGTTATATAACTAATTTCAAGAGATTACTCCAGTCGATAGGACCTCAGGATGCCGAACAAAATCCTTATAATGCCATATCAAAAAAATTTGACCATCCTGACTTTATCCATATAAGAGCACCAAAGCCGACCCTTCTGGTTACAACCACACACGATTTTTTCAGTATTCAGGGAGCCAGGGAAACATATGCCGAAGCAAAAAAATCATACACAGCCTTAGGTAAACCGGACAATCTGGAAATGACGGAAGACCTTGGAGTACATGAATCGACAAAAAACAACAGGGAAACGGTCTATGCATTCTTTCAAAAACACCTTAATCTCCCGGGTGACAATAACGACGAAGAGGTAAAACCATTTTCCGTTGAAGAGCTGTTTGTTACATCTACCGGACAGATAGGATCCTCACTCGGAGGAGTAACTATCTATGATCTGAATAAAAAATATTTCCCCGGAAAAAAGTTTTCCGGAAAATCTCTCAAAAAAACCCTTGCAGAAACTGCAGGAATAGACTTTAACCGGAAACTGACAGCTGCAGTATATACAGGTAAACTAACTCCTGAAGCAAATTATGAAGTGGAAAAATATTTTCTTGAAAATGATCACGCCGATTTTCTCCTTCCGGTTTATATTGCAAAAAAAGAGCAGCCGAAGCCCATAAAAAAAGTAGTGATCTGGTTGCATCCTGAAGGAAAAGAGACTATTTTAAAACAAAATCTGTTGGAGGAACTGGTAAATTCAGGATTTGCAGTAATATCGGCTGATTTACCGGGAACCGGTGAACTGCATGACCCGGAATTCAGTGGAGATGGGATAATAAAAGGAGTGCCTTTCAATTATACTTTCGGGGCAAACCTTGTTGGAAAAAGTATAACCGGAATAAAAACTGAAGCATTTGACCTGCTGATACAATTTATAAAAGAAGATCAAAGATTCAGCAATCCGGATTTATTTGCTCTTGCACAAGGAACTACTGTTTCTGAAGTTATTCATTACTCAATACTTAAGGACCCATTTAAAAAAATTATCATTGTAGATTCGCCGGCAACATCCGAAGAGATTTTTAACAATAAACATTATGATCCGGTTCAGGCATTCAGTAAAGTTCCCGGCAGCCTCCTCTATTATGACCTCCCCGATCTGATCTCACAAATACCCTCCGGAAGAGTTAAAACCTGCATTAACGAAAGTGGTAACGAAGTAATTTCAGACACCAAGGTTACCAAAGAGATTAAATTATTTTTTGAAAGTAATTAAACAATTCACCATAGTGAAATCCATATACAACTATTCAAAAAAATATTGCCGTCTAACAGTAATTATATTCCTGATTACATCTTGCAATTTTGGTTCCGGCAAACAGGAATCTAAAAGTACAAACCGGGATGTTATTCCGGAAGGATGGGAATCCCTGTTTGATGGTGAATCGCTGGAAGGATGGGAAATAACTAATTTCGGAACCCAGGGCCCGGTTAATATTTCAGAAGGAAATATTATTCTCGGTATGGGTGACGGCTGTACCGGAATAACATGGACCGGAGATTTCCCGGTTAACAACTACGAAGTATCATTAGAAGCAAAAAAGATCAGCGGCAACGACTTCTTTTGCGGGCTTACCTTTCCTGTTGATGATTCATACTGCTCGCTTATCGTTGGAGGCTGGGGAGGCCCGGTTGTCGGATTAAGCATAATCGACGGGCTCGATGCTTCGGAAAATGAGACCCGCATCTTAAAAAAATTCGATCACGACAAATGGTACCGTATCACTCTCAAAGTGGCTGACAACAAAATTAAAGCCTGGGTGGATGATGAAGAGATAATTAACTTTTCGACAGAAGGACGAATATTGAATATAAGACCGGAAGTAAGCTTGTCAACACCATTTGGCATTTGTTCATGGGTAACTACGGCAGCCATTAAAAATATTATGATAAAATCTTAACTAAAAGCATTTTAAATTCACTACTAATATTAACTGCATGAGATACCTGTATTGCTTTATGATATTAATTACATCATTTTTTTTCAAACCCGTAAGTGAGGTTAGTTTCGGACTTTTTGCAGATTCACAGTATTGTGATTGCGACTCGCGGGGCAGCCGTTTCTACAGAAATTCTGCAAATAAAATCAAAGAGTGCATCGACACCTTTAACTTACAGGATGACCTTGAATTTGTTGCAGGATTAGGCGACCTGATCGACAGAGATTTTTCAAGCTTTAACTTTATAAATAAAATACTTTCAAATTCTAAACATAAAATATACCATGTTATTGGCAATCATGATTATGAAATTGATAAAAACCGGGTTAAACATGTTGCCGGTAAGCTGGGCATCTCTTCTGAATACTATTCCTTTAATAAAAAGGGGTGGAAATTTATTTTCCTGAACGGTAACGATATTTCATTTAATTCACCTGACCGAAATAAAGTATTAAAAGCCGGAGAGCTGACTCTTAAAATAAAAGAAGAAAAAGGGCCAAACCATTATGAATGGAACGGCGGAATTGGGGATAAACAGTTAAAATGGTTGGAAAGACAACTTAAACAAGCAAAAAGAAAAAGATTAAAAGTAATACTTTTATGCCATTATCCTTTAGTTCCGCTTGATGCCCATACACTCTGGAATCATGATGACGTATTGAAAATATTATACAAATATAACAATGTAAAGCTGTGGATTAACGGGCACAATCATACCGGAGATTACCGTCAACAAAATAGCATTCATTTCGTTACCTTAAAAGGAATGGTAGAAACCGAAAAAGAAAATGCCTATGCCCGGATAACATTAACAGACAGTTTTATAAAAATTACAGGTTATGGGCGTGAAGAAACCAGGGAATTACCATTAAATTAGTTTATTTTAATTTTTATCTATCTGAATGTTAAGTAACAAAAAACAGATTTCAATACTTACCATAGTTGCTGTCTCCTCGTTTATGGGTACTTTTCTTATCTCCTCAGTAAATATTGCCCTGCCGTCAATTGAAAAAAGCCTCGGACTGGGAGCTGTTTCTCTCAGCTGGGTGGTTACTTCATTTTTATTGGCCACTGCAATGTTTTTATTGCCTGCCGGCCGGTGGGGAGATCTTACGGGAGTTAAAAGACTTTTTAAAGGAGGAATAATAATATTTACAGTTGCATCATTTTTATGCAGTTTTGCAAGTACCGGTCTCCACCTTATCCTTGCAAGATATTTACAAGGCATTGGGGCTGCCCTTACCGGAACCACGGGGCCCGCGATATTAGTTTCAACTTTCAGTCCTCAGCATAGAGGAAGAGTTTTAGGGATTTCTGTTTCTGCCGTTTACTCGGGATTGGCTTTTGGACCGTTTGCAGGAGGGATCATTACACAATATCTCGGATGGCGGGCAATTTTCATTATATCCTCAATGCTGGGTTTTGTAATTATTATAATTACACTCCTTTTTTTAGGTAACGACTTACCTTATGCCGGTAAAAAATTAACCGCTAAAAAACTTGATTTGAAAGGAACGGCCTTTTATATGCCCGGTTTGGTAATGCTGGTTTACGGCTCATCAAGGATACCCGCTTTAAATGGCTGGCTGCTAATGACCGGTGGAATTACAGCCCTCATAATCTTTTGGTTTATGGAAAGTAACTCCCATATGCCGGTTATAAATACAAAACTATTCACGCACAACCGCCTGTTTGCCTTTTCTAACCTGGCTGCACTTATAAATTATAGCGCAACATTTGCTATTGTTTTTTTATTAAGCCTTTACCTTCAAAAAGTAAAAGGACTTACACCCAGAGATGCGGGGGTAGTTCTTATTGCCCAACCCTTGATTATGGCTACTTTCTCCCCTTTCACCGGCAGGCTTTCAGATCGGATACAACCACGCTATCTCACAACAACGGGAATGATCCTTTGCACTACGGGCCTAGCAGCTTTTGCATTTTTAAACTCTTCCACTCCCCTTTCCCTTATAGTCATATTACTGATTTGGGTTGGATTTGGATTTGCCCTCTTCTCTTCTCCAAATATGAACACCATTATGAGTACCGTTAATAAAACCCAATATGGCATTGCCTCGGGTACAGCAGGTACGATGAGGGTTATCGGGCAGATTACCAGCATGACGATAGCAACACTTTTCTTTGCCGGTATCATGGGCAGCAGCCCTATTGATACAGTACCTGATCACCTTTTTCTGAAAGCTGTCAGATTAGGGTTTTCAAGCTTCACTTTGATAAGTGCCACCGGAATATATTTTTCATATTACCGTGGAAAAGTAATCCGGGAAGTAAATTAAGGAAATTTCAAAGTGAGAAAAAACAAAACATATCTGTCGGCCGGCGATTTCATTGACCTTTTCTATAAACTAAATAAGAAAGGATATCTTCAGCTAATCTTAAATCTTACCTCATCAAGTCGCAACAGGACAATAACAAAATGGAATACAGAAATATCGTCATCAGATTTTTGGATAATTCCTGAAATAAAAAAAAGATGGAATTTATTGGCTACAGGGAATCCGGAACTTGAGTATGAAGATTATGTTGTTAACACTTATCTCCGCGACAAGGAAAAATTGAAGATGTTATCAGTTGGCTGCGGATCCGGCTTACGGGAAAGAAAATTTGCAAAATATCAATGTTTCGAATTAATTGAAGGTATTGACCTTGCACCCTCCCGAATCTCTGAAGCAATCAAATATGCAGAAGAGTTGAATTTAAATAACCTTAAATATATAACGGGCGACTTTGAAAGTGCTGATTTAATTGACGACGGCTATGATTTAATACTTTTCAATTCAAGCCTTCACCATTTTAAAAATGTTGAGAAATTATTAAAAACAAGGGTTTTGCCTTTGCTGAAAAATGGAGGTTTGATGGTAATATTCGAATATGCAGGCCCCAACAAATTACAATGTACAGACTTTCAGTTAGACTATGCAAATAAATTGCTTAAGCAATTACCGGTGAAATACAGAATTCGCTTTAACAGCACCTCTGTAAAAAAAAGGATCTACAGGCCGGGATTGATCAGAATGTCTGTTGTCGATCCGTCGGAGGCAGCAGACTCAGAATCAATCATACCCTCTATTCACAGAAATTTCAGGATAATTGAAGAAAAAATGTTAGGCTGGGATATTACCTATTTACTGTTTAAAGACATTGCACACAACTTCATGAAAGACGATGAAGAGACAAAACAACTGCTAACCTATATCTTTCAAATGGAAGATGAGTATATAAAAATAACCGGGAGAAGTGATGCGGTATTTGGTATTTACCAAAAAGAAAAGCAGCCTACAGGTTAATCATAACTTTAACCGCACCATCTTTATAACCCTCAACAATATTAAAAGCTTGCGAAGTCTTATCTAATGTAAAATGATGTGTTACCATTCTTTCGACATCAACCTTACCGCCGGCAACCAATTCAATAGCTTCATCGACCGCCTGATTTTGTCTGCGAATATTTATGACGGTAAGCTCCTTACGCCTCATAAAATCCATATCAAATGTAAATTGACCTAAAGGAGGAATTCCTACAAGTATCAGTTTACCACCCGGTTTTAATATTCTGATAGCATTATCTACAGCATCTTGCTTGCCACTGGCTTCAAATACAACATCCACCAACAGCTTCTCTCTTTCTGCAACTTTTTTTTCAACGTCATCCTTATCCGGATTGATAAGATATCCTGCTCCCATCTCCCCGGCTTTTTTTAACCGGTAACCGAGAGGCTCAACAATACCGGTGTTGAGAACCCCGCCGGCTTTCAATTTCAGCAAAATACTAAGACCTATCGGTCCTGCTCCAAAAATAACCGTTGAAACATTTTTATCCGGCAACTGTGCCTGTCTGACAGAGTATACTCCAATAGTAAAAGGCTCAATAAGAGCTGCCTGAACCGGATTCATTCTGCCTGTTACCGGATAACAGGTAAAAGATGGCATTATAATATATTCAGACAAACACCCCTCTAACTGTCCCGGGCAACCTAAAAATTTAATATTCCGGCATGTATGGGGTCTCCCTGAAAGACATTGATCACATTTTCCGCAATGAACCGACGGGTCAACCACTACCAGGTCACCAACCTTCACATTTGTTACTCCCTCTCCTGTTTCTACTATCATCCCGGAACACTCATGTCCGAGAACAAACGGAAAATCAACTACCTGTGTTCCTATTCTTCCTTCGGTATAATAATGTATGTCGGATCCGCATACTCCGATCGATAATATTTTAATTTTAACATCTTCACGATTCACCAAAATCGGAATATCGGCCTTTACTAACTCCATATTCCTCAATTTTGTCAATACAACTTTCTTCATATCAAAACTTTTTATTATAACAATACAACATTTTTATGGGTTTTTTTAAGTATTTTCCTAACACACAATAAAAACATCCTAAGCTAAAATGAGATAATTTACAGTTAAAAAACAATTTTTTGTAAAAAAAACAATCTGAATTTTAAAAAAAACAATATATTATAAAACATGTTGTATTTCTTTCAATATTAAAAATCAAATAGTTATAAAAAGCCAAAAACATAAATTAACAAAAATTAATAATTTTTTAAAATGCCTAAAGAACGTACCTGTTTTTATACTATATTAGCAGTACTTTAAATCAATGTAAATTGAATGTTATTTGAAACACTACCTTTTCTCTGTTAAACCAATATTTTTCCAGGTCTGACTAAACTAAACTGTGAACATCCGGGTTATCGCCACCAATGATAACCCGTTTTTTTTGTAATTATTTCAATTTTAGAATAATTATTTTAGATATTCTAATTTAACTTTAAATATCCTTCCAACATAGGCGAAATTGACATTAATTAACACAAATTGATTTGCAAATACCGATACATCCAGTAATTTCGGCGATGAAATAAAAAAATAACGTTTACATTTTAAACTTAAATATAGTTATTAAGAGCTCTGAGAGTTTGTTCCCGATAAATCTTATTTTTTTAATTAATCGACTAAGATGAACCGAATAAAAAAGATACTTATAGCAAACCGTGGCGAAATAGCTATTCGGATTATGCGCACCTGCAGAGAAATGGAGATACTGACAGTAGCTGTTTTTTCAGAAGCCGACCGCACTTCACTGCATGTCAGATATGCAGATGAAGCCTACTGTATTGGTAAAGCATCAGCCTCTGAAAGTTATCTTAATATAGATAATATTATTAAAGTGGCAAAATTTTCCAATGCAGATGCAATTCATCCGGGTTACGGTTTTTTATCAGAAAATGCACAATTTGCCCAAAGATGCCTTGATGAAGGTATAATATTTATCGGTCCTTTGCCGGAAGTAATAATGCAAATGGGAGACAAACTTACTGCCAGAGAGGAGATGATCAAGGCAGGTATCCCTGTTGTTCCCGGTACGCGTGGGAGTGTTAACTCACTTAAGGATGCCCTCTCCTCAATTCACCGGATCGGTCTGCCTGTAATGATAAAGGCAACTGCCGGAGGCGGAGGAAAAGGAATGCGATTGGTCTTTAATGAGCTCGAAATCATGCAGGCACTAAGAGCATGCCGCTCCGAAGCCAGAACATCTTTCGGGAATGATGAAGTTTATATTGAAAAATATATATCTTCACCTCATCATATTGAGTTTCAAATACTTGCTGATCAGCATGGAAATGTGCTACATCTATTTGAACGTGAATGCTCAATTCAAAGACGTCATCAAAAGATGATTGAAGAGACCCCCTCTCCCCTTATGACTCCCGAACTAAGAAAAGAGATGGGTGAAACAGCCATTAAAGCAGCCAGGGCTGTCAACTACACCGGAGCAGGAACAATTGAGTTCTTAGTTGATGAAAAGCTGAATTACTATTTTCTTGAAATGAACACAAGGCTGCAGGTAGAACATCCAATCACAGAAAGAGTGACAGGAATTGACCTTGTAAAACAGCAAATTAAAATAGCCGAAGGTAATGCGCTTGAATTTACTCAGGAAGAGATCAAGCAGGAAGGCCACGCCATAGAGTGCAGAATTTATGCAGAAGATCCTGACAACCAATTTATGCCCAGTCCCGGAAAAATTCACAAAATATCGGAACCTCTGGGATTTGGTGTACGCACAGACGGGTATGTTTATGAAGGTTATGATATTCCTTTACATTATGATCCCATGATTTCCAAATTAATAGTATGGGGTAGTACCAGAAGAGAGACAATTGGCCGAATGAGAAGAGCTCTATATGAATATAAAATAACAGGTGTAAAAACTTCTATCCAGTTTTTAGAGCGAATAATGGATAATTACAATTTTATTAAAGGTAAATACGATACAAATTTTATAGAAAAAAATCTGCATTATTTAATGAAGAAAAAATCTGATGAAAATATTGACGATATGATCATTATTGCAGCATATATTAATTATCTTGATAAAATGAACAGGGTGCAAGAAAATAAAAAAGAGTTTGTGCCTGCACAAAGCCGATGGAAAAAAACGCCTTTCATAAATCATTTCTAAACGACTGATATATGGCCTTGGAAATAAAAATAAATGATCGTATTGCACAGGCTAACCTTATTGATCAGGATGGTAATATTTTAAAGATTGAAGTAGATGGAAAAATTTACGAAATAGATCTGCTGCATACTTCTGATGGAACATTTTCAATCATTGAAGGAGGTAATTCGTACAATATTGAACTTGTTCCCGGAAACGAGCAAAAAAAATATACTGCCCATACTCTTTACGACACTTATGATATTACAATAATTGATGCTGAATCCAGATACCTGAATAACCGTAACCCAAACGGTGCTTCCTCTAAATCCAAATCTATATCATCGCCCATGCCCGGGAAAATCGTAAAAATTTTAGTAAAAGAGGGAGATATAATAAAAGAGGGTGAAACAGCCATTATTATCTCTGCAATGAAAATGGAAAGCGAATACAAGGCGCCTGCAACCGGAATGGTTAAAAGGATAAATGTAGCTGAAGGAGATGTAATTCAAAGCGATCAAATTCTTATTGAACTTGAATAAAAAGACTATTAATGGATTTACAAAAAAAATATGACCAGCTCAGGGAATATAATATTAAAGCAGAGCTGGGAGGGGGTAAAGAGCGAATTGAGAAACAGCATGCTTCAGGAAAAAGAACTGCAAGAGAAAGGTTGCTGCAACTTTTAGACCAGGGATCTTTTAATGAGATTGACAAGTTGGTAACGCACCATAACCACAACTTTGGAATGAATGAAAAAAAAGTCCTTGGTGACGGGGTCATTGCAGGTTACGGTAAAATAAACGACAGGCTTGTTTATGTCTTTGCCCAGGATTTTACAGTTTTTGGAGGATCCCTTAGTCGCTCGAACGCAAACAAAATAATAAAAATTCAAAATCTGGCTCTTAAAATGGGAGCCCCTTTAATAGGATTAAACGACTCAGGAGGTGCAAGAATACAGGAAGGTGTAGAAAGCCTCGCAGGATATGCGGATATTTTTTATAACAATGTAATTTCCTCAGGGGTAATACCTCAGATCTCCGTAATTCTTGGTCCATGTGCAGGGGGAGCGGTATATTCCCCGGCACTTACAGACTTCATTTTTATGGTAAATGAAAAAAGCTATATGTTCGTCACTGGCCCTGAAGTTATAAAAACAGTAACTCACGAAGAGGTGTCAAAAGAAGAGCTGGGAGGGGCACATACTCACAGTACAAAGAGTGGCGTTGCCCATTTTACCGGAAATAATGAAGAACAGGTTATAATGATGGTCAGGGAATTGCTGACTTTTATTCCTTCCAACAACCTGGAAGATCCCCCCGCCAAATCGACTATTGACCTGCCTGACAGAGAAATAGAATCTCTTCAGGATCTTGTCCCTGCAGATCCGAACAAACCGTATAACATGCATGAAATAATTCAAAATGTTATTGACGACAACCATTTTTTAGAGGTACAACCCGGTTACGCCCCAAATATCATCATTGGATTTGCCAGGTTTGAAGGACATCCGGTAGGCATAGTTGCCAATCAGCCTGCCCATCTTGCGGGAGTACTTGACATTAATTCTTCAGTAAAAGCTGCACGCTTTGTAAGGTTCTGCGATGCATTCAACCTGCCATTGGTAACATTTGTAGATGTACCGGGTTTTCTGCCGGGTACTACACAGGAATTCGGAGGAATAATTAAGCATGGGGCTAAATTATTATATGCTTTTTCTGAAGCAACTGTGCCAAAGATTACGGTAATTACCAGAAAAGCATACGGAGGTGCCTATGATGTAATGTCAAGTAAACATATTGGAGGAGATATAAACTACGCATATCCAACAGCAGAAATAGCAGTTATGGGGCCCGAAGGAGCCATAAACATACTTTATAAAAACTCACTCACCGAGGAACAAAAAATTGCAGCAGTCAGTGAATACAGGGAAAATTTTGCTAATCCTTACAGGGCTGCTTCATTAGGATATATAGATGAAATTATCCAGCCTAAAGATACCAGGATAAAAATTATCAAGGCACTTGATATGACAAGAAACAAAAGAAAAACAAACCCTCCCAAAAAACATGGGAACATTCCACTGTAATTATTTGATATTATATCAAAATCTTACTATTTTTGCGCCTCAAAATTTTACATGTTTAATATTTTAATTTTCTATCTATGTTAAATCAGTATGAAGCCGTTTTCATTTGTACTCCCGTTTTATCTGAGCCACAGGTAAAGGAAACGGTAAAAAAATTCAGGAATCTTATCACAGATAATGATGGTGAGATTATCCATGAAGAGGATTGGGGAATGAAAAAGCTGGCTTACCCGATCCAGCACAAGTCTACAGGATTTTATTATCTTATTGAATTTAAAGCAGCTCCGGAGTTCATCAACAGATTTGAAATTGAACTTCGCCGCGATGAAAAAATCATCCGTTTCTTAACCGTCAGGCTCGACAAATATGCTGCTGAATACAGTGAGAAAAGAAGAAGAATTCAAAAAGAAAAAAGTAACAAGGAGGCATAAATTATGGCACAAAATACAAGTGAAATCAGATACCTAACCCCCCCATCGGTTGAGATCAAAAAAAAGAAGTACTGCCGTTTTAGAAAAAACGGAATCAAATATGTTGACTATAAAGACCCGGAGTTCCTGAAAAAATTCCTTAATGAACAGGGAAAAGTTCTACCCCGCAGAATTACCGGCACTTCTCTTAAATACCAGCGCAAAGTAAGCCGTGCAATAAAAAGAGCCCGTCAATTAGCTTTGCTGCCATTTGTAACTGATATGCTGAAATAAAAAGGAATTTTTAAAATGGAAATTATTTTAATACAAGATGTTGAACGCCTGGGAAGTAAGGATGACATAGTAACTGTTAAAGACGGCTATGCACGCAACTACTTAATTCCCATGAAAAAAGCAATTGCCGCTAAACCATCGGCAATAAAAATGTTGGAGGAGAATAAAAGACAACGGGCACACAAAGAGGAACGCCTTAGGAATGAAGCACTTGAGATTGCAGAAAAACTATCTAAGAAAAAGGTCAAGATAGGAGCAAAAATAAGTTCTTCAGGAAAAATATTTGGCTCTGTAAATACTATTCAGGTTGCCGAAGCAATTAATAAAAAAGGATTTGAAATAGACCGCAAACAAGTCTCATTGCCTGAAGATACAATTAAAGAAGCAGGCAGTTACACAGCAAAAATTAAACTTTTCAAAGATGTAATTGTAGATTTGGAGTTTGAAGTAGTAGGAGAATAAAAAAATCAATATACCCCGGTAAAGCTGTCATTTACTATAAATAAGAGATACCTCTTTTTACAGGATACTTGCCGGGGCATATTTTTGAAGATTGAAAATAAAATCTCTGTATTTATGCAGTTTTCAAAGGGTCATATGCTCATAAACTGTCAAACTCGGGATCATCTTCGTCACCGGTATTAATCCACCCGGAAATACTAAATTTACCTTTACCGGAAATATCAACACTATCCCGGCTTAACGTCAATGCCCTTCTGATCTGTTTTTCATGGTAATATTAATTTGAGTTAGAAGTATTTGGAATTAGCCTTTTTAAAGGCTGTCTGCTTATAAATTATGATCTATATGCCTATAATGCCTTTTTTTCTATATTTTATTTTATTTGGGAAAATTTTCCTATTTTTACGCCCGCAAATATTTTTAGAAACATT